>DATHPO010000060.1:0-5967 GCA_035483835.1 Terriglobales bacterium | reverse complement strand
GTAGCGAAATCGGCGAAGAGACGGCCCGTTGCACTAGAGAGGAGAGTCGCGAATTGCGAGAGGGAAATCGTCTCATCCCCTCCTCTGAAGTCAAGAGCGGAACGCCGGGCGCGAACCACGTCGCCAAAGCTAAGAGTTGCGGAGGTTTTGGATATCAAGCCGATTTCCCCGTGCCCTGATGCCTTCGGCTGGCCAATAGATGAGATAGTGGTTTCCGTGCTGGTTTCCGTGCTGGTTTTCGTGGAAGTGTGCATTCGTTCAATCAATGGATAAGGTTCTTGCTGCTTTGACAAGCGGTTAGGATCACATCTAAAGAAACTCGTCTCGACTGGATCTAGCTTCCTCACAGGAATGGACAGGCCGTGAAGCTCGATGATCAGCATAGGCCACTCATCCTCAGGCAGCAGACACGATTCCGCAACTCTGTCATCTAAGAAATGGCCAAGCGCAAAGGTTTCGCATCCGATGGATCGAGCTGCGAGAGTAAGGGCCTGCCAGGCGTGTCCGATGTCGTGCAAGCAATAGCGATAGGCCCTGTCGCGGTATTTCCAAGCTTCGCGCCAGGCGATGCTGGTCAGAATGAAAATTAGCGGTGCGGAGGTGCCGACAAGTTTCGCGCCAAAATCTCCAATGGCGCGTTGTTCCACCATGTGGGATGAGGGACGATAGTGATAGAGGCCATCGGGCCAACCGGCTAGTCCTTGCGCGCAAAAATGAAATTCGGTCGGATGGAGATTGCCGGAAGAAGGATTGACGCGCAAAGCGTAGGTAGCTCCAGTGGACGAGACTCGTTTGGACGCGCTAATCGCGGCGGAATAAAACAACAATTGCGAAAGGAATTCGGCACCATCCCGAGCCAGCGTATTCCCTGCTTTGCCCTCGAGGACCTCGAGAATTGAAATCTGTGGAGCCGGCGGGTCGGCCGGCAAATCCAGGATGGGAGCTCCCTCGTAGTGCCGAAACGGATTCGGCATGTTTGCCCAATCGAGATAGTACCGAGTTCGCCGCAGCGATTCGATACTGTGTTTTGTCAATTCGTGGTATTCGCGCCAGTCCATGATGTAGGTAGATCCCGAGGATACTGCTCGGGCCGACTGGTCGGAATCCTTATCGACAATCTTTGCGTTCAATTGCGGATTCGTTCAAATCGGGTAAATCGGTAGGAGTTTGCGTACCTTCGAACTTCGCATCCTTGGAGTTCCGCTGCAGTCGATCACATTTAAAGCCGTGTAAAAGCCTTCGCCCTCGCACACTCGGCAGCGGAGCGCAAAAGAACTCACGGTAAACGAGCGCACGGTATCTTCATCGCGACCGCTCGATTCATTTTCCTTGAAACCACATTCTTTGCTTGCTGCAAAGGACGAAAGCGGAATCGGTTGATGGCAGTGAAGACATAGAACTCCGCGATACTGCTTTTTTGTTTCGACTATCATTTTTGTTGCCTCGCCTCGGGAAAGTGGTAGTAACCCTAAGGATGACGCACTCCATGCCTCGGGCCGAGTAGACGTCGAGCGACCCGTGGCGGTCGGATTCTTTGGGAATGTGGTTCCGCTTTTACAAGCTGCGTACGACCCAAACGATCACACAGATAAGCACTATTGTTCCAATCAGTCCGTATCCAAACATTGTATCCTCCAGCGAGAACACGATCCTCGGTTTTCGTTATCCGATATTGACTTGGAAGGTTAGAGAAGGGTTTCCGTACGCCACTGCATACCAGAGCCCATCCGCTCCCATAATGAAGTACACATTCTGTTGGTAAAACCACGCCGGATATGCTCCTGCGTAGAACCAATAGCCGCCGTAAGAGTACTCCCGGCGTCCATGGTAGTAGCGCCCACCGTGTTCCTCAAAGCGGGCATAGTGGTTAGGACCAAAACGGCTTTCGTTGTATTCGTGTCCGTACCGATCTTTCTGGCCATTTCGTGCGTACTGACCCTGTGATTGTTGCGCATGGCCATTGGCTTGTTGTTCTTGGTGGTGCTCCTGACTTTTCTCTTCGTTCTGCTGGGTCTTGACCTGTTGCTGATGTTGATTCTCGTGTTGCTGTTGCTGGCTTTTCGCTTGTTGCTGTGAGTGTTTCTGCTGGTTTTGTTCTTGGCTTTTGGCTTGTTGCTGTGGATGCTTCTGCTGGTTCTGTTTTTGGCTCTTCGCCTGTTGTTCTTGCTGTGTCTTAGCTTGCTGTTGCTGTTTCTCCGGCCTCGCCTGCTCTTGCTTTGCAGGCTTTGCTTGCTGTTCCTGCCTCTGAGGTTTGGCTTCTTGCTGCTTTGCAGCAGGCTTAGCCTGTTCCTCGTGCTGCGCCGGCTTAGCGCTCTCTTGATGGTGTTCCTCTTGCGCGAACGCAGGAAGATTCGCCCCGAGCAGCAAAAACAGGGCCGTTGTACTGATGACTCCAAGTGCTTTCATGAATGTTGCCTCCGTTTACCGCGAATCCGAGCCCGGACGTTCTTCGCCCGGCCCAGTTTGTTGTTTGCGTTCAACCACACAACGCTCATCCATTAATTGCAGTCTGCTCAAGCCCCAACCCGAATGTGAGATAGCGAATGAAACGGCCCGAAAATGTTTAGAAGCCACAAAGGCTGTGGCAATCACCACCACCCCATTCAAAATTGATTTGATCGTTCCCTGCATGGGCAGAAGCTGATCGACCAACCAAAGCAGAACACCTACTGCGACCAGAACCATCAGTATTTGAAGTAATGGCATTTGCGACCCTTCTTATCTTCGCAGGCAGACACTCCGGCCGTTTCAAGGCATTCGCGGAACTTCTTAGTGGAACCGAAAATTACCGATACCGGGCAGAGTGGGAAGGAACCTGCGATCTCCACTGCTATTTAGCGAGGAAACGCTTGGACTGATTCCGCCTGGTCCTCACGCTTCAACCGCAGACCAACATCCTAAAGGATCGTGTGACGCGTATCTGTTCACTTGTGCACACATTTGCGCTTCGCTTGCGAATTGAATGACGATGGGTGTTCAGTTACGCGCCCTTCGCGCGAGCCATCTCTGGCTCCCTGACCAGTTCCTCGAACAGTGTGCGGTAGTGAATCATGGCCTGACGCAAATCTTCCGTACTGGCCTTGCCCTGCGTTTGAAGAAGCGCGCTTCTGTGGCCCGCACGGTAATTTTCGAGAACGAGCGGATGATCCACCGAGATATCCGCGGCTCGCTGTTCGAAGTCTCCCACCGGATAACCTCGCATGGACATTACGTCACCCAGTAGTTGGTCGGCATCTGTCACGGCTCCGCCGGGGCTGTCAACGAATCGTGTCTGTACTTTCGCCCAAGAGTCGACAAACCTCGTACGATCACCCTCAGCCAGCTCTCGGATGTGCAAGGCCTCCACCCTATCAGCTCGCTCGTCCAGTACCGCTTCTGCTTTCCGTTGGCCCCCGCCTTCTTTGACGGCGCGGGCATACTCAGCACCGCCAAACTGAGTGCGCAGTCTTACCGTTCGGCGTTGGCTAATAAAGAGCCAAATGCCAACACCTACGATGATCAACACCGCAATAGCAAGGGCTATATTCGTGGTGGTTAACGCTGATAAATCCATGATCTGCCTCCAGTTTCGATTCGGTTTGTTGGCTTTAATTCATGATTCGTAGCAACCCAATTTTGAGCTGCCGTGCATGGCCTTACGGTTTTTCGCTAGATTCTTCCATCTAGCCGAAGTATCAACATCAGATAAAAGGAAAGTCTTTGCTGCTGCTGATTTCATCGCGTACGTCCGGACCTTCTTCCCGCCTTCGTATATGCCTTTTGCGATAACCAGACAAACGAAAAAGCAAATCATTAAGGAAACAAAAAGCGCGACGTAGCCAAAAATAAAGAACACAAGGGCGGCGATCACTGGCAGTACGGCATTAAACGGAGCAAAGGCCATTGGAGATTCCTTGGTGTGGCTGCCTTTTCAGAAGCGTTCCGCACGGACGTCAGATTAGCGAGCGGCAAGACGTAAATCTGTACCGTTGTGAACACATTACATTCTTATTTCGCTTTCATCTTCCTCAGGACCAACGATGTGCGCGCGCGAACACCGCTTTCGCTTGGCTTAGCAGAATGAAGGACGTCCGCGCTCCTGTCGGCCGTGATAACGAGTTGAGTAGACGGACTATCCGGGAGAGATACGGGGTACGCTTGAAGCCTGCGAACATTCGACTTCACCGTAAAGCTGGTGGGCCCACCCCAAAAGCTGTGCACTATTGAACAGTTTTGGAATCTTGCCTCAGGCTATTCTGTTGTATGGCTTCTTCCTCAGTTCGAAGTGTACCTGTCAAGGTCGCTCGCTTCCCGAAAAAAGCGAAGTTGAAAAAGCTCGGTTTCGATGTGAAATTGTTTCTCGACTCAACTGGCCTAGGAAGAAAGGTTGGCAAGTTTCGAGCAAAAGAAACCGTCTTCGCGCAGGGCGATCCTGCAAAAAATGTAATGTACATTCAAGATGGCGGCGTCAAGCTCACCGTGGTCAACACAAGCGGCAGAGAAGCCGTTATAGCGATTTTGGGACCCGGCGATTTCTTTGGCGAGGGTTGCCTTGCAGGTCAGGCTGTCACGATGGCAACTGCGACTACAATTGCGCCAACCATCGTGCTCGTCATTGATAAGAATGAGATGATTCGAGTACTCCACGGGGAACACGAGTTCTCCGATCGCTTCATCGCGTACATGCTGACACGAAACATCCGAGTCGAGGAGGATCTGATCGACCAGCTTTTCAACTCCAGCGAGAAACGGCTTGCGCGCACTCTTCTGCTGCTCGCGCGCTACGGCAAACCGGGCGACCCCAAAAAGGTACTTCCTAAAATGTCGCAAGAAATGTTGGCGGAGATGATTGGCACAACGCGGTCTCGGGTCAATTTCTTTATGAACAAATTCAGGAAATTAGGCTTTATCCAGTACAAGGGCTCGATTCACGTGAACAATTCCCTCCTCAGTGTCGTCTTGCACGACTGAAATCGCGGCAGTCTTCCGAAAGGCAGCAACCGATAGAAAAGTGTGCAAAATTGAACTGTTTCGCGCTCGATATTTTTGCATCCTGTCGGAATGAAAAGGAAAGAACTCACCTCCGAACAGATTTCCGTCGTGCCCTGTCCCACCTGTGGAGCCGCTGCCGGTGAGTCTTGCGTGCTGCATTCAGGCGGTCCGCGCTCAGGGCCTCACGTAGACCGGAAGTTTTCAGCTGCTGAGGCAATTGAAAAACGCACCATCCGATAAAGCGGAGACACATGGAAGATGAGAAGACAGTAGTGTCAACCGCGTTCGAATCTCGGATGGCCAACTCTTCGTAACCTACCTTCCGGACATTCTTCAACGGAACTGCAAAGAAGCGTTTTGACTCGTGGCAAGAGCAGTCCGTCGATCGGGATCGTTCCCATTTGAACAGATTTTTCTCGGTCTGGCATACGCATGATGTGGCGCTGCAATGTGCCAGTTGCAGGATCGCTGGATGAGAAGGATTCTCGCAGCGTGAAAAGAGGTTACATACGATGAATTCCGTGGAAACCGCGATTGGCCAAGGCACTCAAGGGCCAAGTCCCAAGTGGCGCGAACGGCTAAAGGCGTTGTGCAGCAACACTCCTCCGATCGTTCGAATGGTCTGGAAATCGGCACCGAGAGTCGTCGTGGCAAGCCTTTCGGCGAGATTGGCTGCCTCTCTGATCCCGCTCGCTATGTTGGCCGTGACTAAGTTAATTATCGATGCGATTTACGCTCTCCTGTCACACCAGCATGCATTGCCGGCAATTTTTTGGTGGTTGGTTGTGCTGGAGTTTGTCCTCGCGAGCTTGGGTACCATTTTGGTGCGTGTCCTCGATTTCTGCGACAGCGTGTTGGCCGACAAATTCACTCGCCACATCAGCACCCGAATTGTGAAGCATGCTGCGCGTCTTGACCTGACCAGTTACGAGGACCCGCTGTTTTACGACATGATGGAGCGTGCCAGAGTTCAAGGCACGGACCGTTTGATAATGA
>DATHPO010000059.1:0-3756 GCA_035483835.1 Terriglobales bacterium | reverse complement strand
TGCAAGACTTTCCCAAGCTGAAGTTCCTGCTGGCTCACGGGGGCTATCCGGCCGTGATCGAAGCGCTGGCGCTTGTGACTAAGCACAGGAATTTCTACATCTCTCCGGACGTCTACTGCTTTTTCCCGGCCGGTGAGCTGTACATCAACTCGATTACTAAACTGCAGGACCAGTTCGTCTTCGCCTCGGCATATCCGATGGCGGGGCAGAAGGAATCGGTGGATGAGGCGCTGAAGTTCCCGTTATCCAAAGACGTGATGCAGAAATACATGTACGGCAATGCGGCGCGGCTGCTGAAAATCGTCGGCCAACAATCAAAGAAGTCCCAAGCGGCCTAAGACAATTGGCACTACCAGCAGAGCCAGCCAAACCGGCGAGTCCGCTTCGGCGGGCTCGCCTTTTTTTTGCTCGCGTGCCGCCATCGGTCTTGTTACTGGAAAGCCCCTCGTGGTCAAGGTTTTACATTGTATCGTATGGACATATATATGCCTGCCTGCTATCCTATATGTATGTCGATGAAGAGGACGGCACTATTCCTCAAGGAGCACCAGCTAGATAAGCTCCAGAAGCTATCCGAGAAAACTGGCGCACCTGTCGCAGAACTGGTTCGCCGTGCCATCGATGCGTACTTGCTTTCGAGGAAAAAGGAAATTAGGTAAGCGGGACGCGCCGGTGCTAGTAACGCCGACACGCCCCTGACCACAACTCAAAGGAGCTTGAGCAATGGCTAATGAAAAGCTATCACCCGCAGCACTTCGCACAAAAGCCGAACCGAAGCGCGCCGCGATTTACGCACGCGTGAGCACCGGAGACCAGCACCTTGAAACACAGTTGCTCGACCTCCGCGAAATGGCCAAGCAGCGCGGATACGAAGTTGCGCACGAACACACAGACGTTATTTCCGGTGCCAGAGCGAAACGACCCTGCCTCGATCAATTGCTGGCAGATGCCCGGCGACATCGTTTCGACATCGTGCTCGTAGCCGCGTTCGACAGGGTAGCGCGAAGCGTTCGCCACTTCCTGGAAGTGCTCGACGAGCTGGCTCATCTCGGCATCGAGTTCGTCAGCCTGCGCGAAAATATCGACACGGGAGGCCCACTGGGCCGGGCGATTAGTCGTGATCGTCGGTGCGATTGCCGAGCTTGAACGTTCGCTGATTACCGAACGTGTGAAGGCGGGGATGCGCAGAGCGAGGCTGGAAGGTCGGCGAATAGGCCGCGCTCCACTCAACATTGACCGAGTTGCGGTTGTTGCGGACCGACTCGCAGGGATGTCGCTGACCAGCGTTGCAAAGAAATACCACGTCTCTCGAGCCACCGTCTGCCGTTTGGTCAATGAATCTGGCGGACTGAGGAAAGCGAGCGTCCCGCAGCCAGGTAATGAAGAAAGAATAGTTCCTCTGACTGGATCAAACGATTTGCCGGCTGCCGCGTAACTTCCCAATCAAAATTAACCCAATGCATGATGCTGTGGAAGTTACGCCGATCAGAATTTCGCATCACTATCCCTCGCTTAATTGTGTGTCGGGGGTCTGAAAAGCACTTGTCCGTTATGGCGTTATACAGCTTGCGTTGGCGCAGCAATCCCTTCGCTTCTGAACTGTCCCTTCGCGGGTGTGTCGCGGCTTGTTCACTCTAGCGCTAGTGGTATTATTGGCGCACGATACGCGAAGAGACACAGAACGTTCGGCAATTCCCCGACGTCTGAAGAATGTCGAAACCTGCCGTTTACGGGAAATCCACGTCGAGAGCGTAGATATCCTGCGCACCTGCGTCGCGAAGCAGAAGAGGGGAGTCATCTGGGGCCAAGCCCTTCCATGATCCCCAGCCAGAGTCAGGTGGCTGTCGAAAATCGTTCAAACTAAACAATAGTTCCAGTTTATCGTCACTGATCCGCACGCGGTATAGGCCCTGCTTACCTCCGGCCTCAGCTCCATAGAAGTAGATGTAATCGCCACGATGAGACCACTCGGGCCAATCCACAACCATCTTCACTAAGGGGGACCACTTCTGGGTCGTGGCGTCGAAGAGCATCAACCACCCATCCTCTCGCTGCAAGGCCAGAATGTGATGTCCATCGCGCGACCAACGTGGCGCCCATAACCCCTCTGAGCCAGGCACCTTCAAGATCTCGTGAGTCCGCAAGTTCAAGATCTCCAGGTTCAACGTGCCTCCACCCGGAGCTACCTCAGCGGCATACCGGCCAAACAGCAACCGGCTCCCGTCAGGCGACCAATTTGGATCGGCGCCAAAGTGGTTTCCTGGCACCGACTGCTCGGTGCTGCCACCCCCGGATGGGATCACGTAAACACTGAAAGGCTTACCGGGTTCATGGCCCATGAACGCAACGCGAGTCCCGTCAGGCGACCAGCGGGGCTGCAGTACAGTTAACGGTGGGAAGGTCAATTGCACGCGCTCGCTACCGTCGATCTTGCTTCGCCAAAGTGTGTTCTCGGGATATTGGGTGTAGACCACCCACTTCCCGTCTGCTGAGAAGTTCGCGCTTATGGCGGAAATCCCGGAAAGGTAGGGCGAGAACTGGTGGGAGGTCAAATTGTAGCGCACCAACTCACCTCGGACTTGGGCCGCGACCACAAATACTTTCTTACCATCCGGGCTCACGAGGGGCGAGGAAGTGGGCGTGGGCCCAATCGTCAACTGTACCGGTTCCTTGGTGGGCTTATAGAAAACACTCTTCTCGTCTCGAATCGCCCAGATGTTGTTAACTCCACTCCGCTGCGATGTAAACAGGAAATACTTGCCGTTCGGCGTCCAACTGCCACAACACTCACTGGGCTGTTTATTCCAGCCGACAAATAGCGGGTGCAGGTTGGATCCGTCCGCGGAGACTTCCCATAGTGACCCTTGGTGAGTGTCAGTCAGAGTGGTGAACCGCAAACGGCTTCCATCCGGTGACCAACGCGGCCAGAATGGATGGCTTCCCTCAGCGAGACTGACAATTTTCGTAGATTCACTCCCGTCAACCCTGATGCGGTACAAAGTGTTCCCTTCGGCGTAGACCAACTCTTTCCCGTCTCGAGACCAGGTCGCATCGTCGGCGCGGTTGTTACCAATGTGGCGGGGCGACTGGCCGAGCAGGGGTAAGGCAAAAAGGGGGCAGTCCCAGTCAATGGGAATCTGGCAGTTTAGGACGAGCAGTTCAGAGCGATCGGGCGAGATGTCAGTAATAATTGGGCTTTCGACGGAGGTGTGCATGGGCACAGTTGTGCCACCCGCAATCGAAACCTCGTTGAGCGAGTAGCTGAAGCCGGACGACGAAGAGAAATAGATTCTTGAGCCATCTGTGACCATTCTGACTTTTCCGCGGCCATCATTGCTCACTCGATTGGAGGCGGTAATTCTTGGCACCGGCATCGCAGGTCTGAAGAGGAATGCCAGAACTGCCGCAAGGATGAGGATGACCAGCATCAGCGGGACGGTCCAACGCCAGCGTTTTACCAGCGACTGTTTCTGTCCGGCATCCACCTGAACGGCGCTAACGGTCGGCTCCGTACCGTCTCTGCCGCTCTGCACTTCTTCGATCGCGATGCGCGCGTCGCCAATATCGCGCAGGCGCTGCTTCGGCTCTTTCACCAGACAGCGGCGAAGCAGTCTTTGAATCGCAGGAGGCGTGGTCTTCGGCAGACTCGCCCAGTCCGGCTCCTTGGTGAGCACCGCCGCCAGTACTTCCGTGATGCTTTCGGCGTCGAACGCTCTGCGCTCGCTCAGCATCTCGTAAAATACGCAACCGAACGCC
>DATHPO010000058.1:0-18548 GCA_035483835.1 Terriglobales bacterium | reverse complement strand
ACCTCGTTCACAATCGTAGGAGAAAGAGTCTGCTGCAGGGCAATGAAATAATTCGCTGGATGGTTGATAGTCTGGATCAGGTCGTAGGGAACACTAGCTCCGTTGGTGCCACTGACCAGACTAATGTCGCGCTGAGCCCGTCCGTATAGCAATGTCTTGTCATTGATCTTGTAATCGATTCGAGCGAGCCAGGTGTCTTCGTGAACGGTGGTCGGCGCAGGTGCCGTGAACTGATCAGAGTCGGGCAGCCCACTACCAGTCTGATCGATAAAGGCCCCGTCCGGGTACGCGAAGATGGGATTGCAGTTTCCGATAGAGCCGGTGGACGCCCGCCACGGGAATGCCTGCAGTATGGAACACATCTGTGGGGACTGGGCGAGAGTTTGCCGCTGTATCGAAGGGGAAGGAACAAGGACGCGTGTGGTCGCGCCTCCGTATTGACGAAGACCTTCGTAGTTCAGGAAAAAGAACAATTTATCCTTGACGATCGGGCCACCAACCGTCATCCCATATTGTCCAAAACGAAAGGCAGGAATGGCGGGATTGCCATTGATGTCGAAGTCATTGAAATTCCGTGCATCGAAGACCGAATTTCTTAGGTAACCAAAGACGGAGCCGTGGAACTGGTTGGTGCCGGACTTAGTGACCACATCGATTTGTCCACCTGACTGCGTGCCGTATTCCGCGTCATACAAAGCACTGCTGACGCGATACTCCTCGATTGCGTCCTGGGAAATCTGCAAACGGGTCTGCGATTTTTGCGCCTGCTCCTGAATTCCGCCGGCGTCGACCCCATCAAACTGAAAGTTGTTATCGTCTCGGGCGCGGCCCGCGAAGCGGATCGTCCGTTGATCGCCACCTCCGTCATCTTGAGCAAAGGGCGCCAGCAGAGTGAGATTCGCCCAGTCACGCCCATTCGTTGGGAGGTTCGCGATCTGGTTTTGGCTGATGACTGTGGATGCTTCCGCTGTACTCCTGTCTGCGGCAGCCGCGGTCGCAACGACATCGATCTTTTCGGCAAGCGCACCTACCTCCATCCTGACATCCAATGTCCGCGTTTCGCCGACCCGCAATATCACGTCCTCGATGACCTTGGTCTTGAAACCGGCGTCGGTGACGGTCACGGTGTAGCGCCCCACGGCCAAGCCCGGAAAGCGGTAGTAGCCCTTCGAGTTTGTGAGTTGCTCCTCCTTGATACCTGTTTCCACCGCCAGACTCACCACGCTGGCCCCAACGATAATAGCGCCGGTTGGATCCATCACTGTTCCCTCAAGCACCGCCCGATCTACTTGCGCGAACAATGACGTGGTTGCGAGTGGAACCAACAAACAAGCGACGAGAGCGAGCGTACCGCACTTTGAACGCATGCAGGCCTCCCATGTCAACTCCCTCGGAACAATCAGCTCTCTCCGCCGGAAGTGAGTTCTATGGTTGCTGATGATGCCGCGATTCTAGGAAGGCCTGATGAAGCCGATGTTAAAGGAAGGTTAATTTTTTTTCAGACTGCGCTTTACAGCCCGCCGACGTTCTACTCTACTGGTCAGTCTGCACCTCCAGTCACGAATGATGTCAATGAGACTGCTGATTGTGGAAGATGAGCTGCGCATGTTGGAGTTGCTTCGGCGAGGGCTCACCGAAGAGGGGCATACCGTTTTCTGCGCAGTGGACGGTAGCGACGGGTTGCTCAAACTGCGGCAACAACAATTTGATGTCGTAGTTCTCGACGTGATGCTGCCGAAGATGAGCGGCTTCGAACTTGCGTTAGAAATCCGGAGAGAGAAAAACTCCACCCCCATTCTCATGCTAACCGCAAAAGACTCAGTTCCCGACATCGTGCACGGTCTCGATTTGGGCGCCGACGATTACATGACGAAGCCTTTCTCCTTCAATGAACTCCTGCTCCGATTGCGTGCCCTCAAGCGGAGGGCGTCGGCCAGCCAGCCTTCCACGTTTCAGGTTGCGGACTTGTGGCTTGATCCAATTTCTCACCAGGTGAGCCGCGCTGGACAGTCCATCAGCCTTACGCGAACCGAATACAGCTTGCTCGAGCGTCTGATCAGTAATGCCGGAAAAGTGGTTCCTCGCGACATGCTCATCCTGTCGGTGTGGGGACGCAAAGCGGAAGTCGAAGGTAATACGCTTGATGTTTTTATGCGTCTGCTGCGTAACAAAATAGACAATGGTGGCCGTGAGCGGCTGATCCATACTGTGCGCGGAGTCGGTTACGTTATGCGGCCGGAGGTTTGATTGTGAAGAAGCTGTCGATCGGGGTTCGTCTTACCCTCTGGTATTTGCTGCTTTTCGCTGCGGCTCAGCTCGTCTTTGCCACGGGCATGTGGTTCTTTGCCCGGCGCAGCCTGTACCGCATCACCGACGGTGCCTTGCAAGCACAAATCGACGATCTAACCAATTTTCTCGAGGCTCAGAAAAAGAACGCTACAGTCGCAAAGCTGCAGGAGGAAGTGGCCGAAGCATATTTGATCGAACATTCCGGCGACTATCTTCAGATTCATGACGATAGTGACAGTGCGTGGATTTTCCGTGCTGATTTTCTGCGACAGCATGCTTTGGATCCCGCAACAAACGGTCTTTTGACCCAACCTCACTATCGCGACGAGCAACTCGGCAGATCTCTCCGTTTTGTAACCCAGAAGATCCGGGCGAACGGTCGAGTCTTCACGGTCCAGATGGGCCTCCCGATCGATCAGGTCCACCAGACGCTGGTTTTGTTTCGCGGCTACCTGTTAATGCTTGCCCCGCTTTTACTGCTCGCTGCCGCCTCCGGAGGCTTCTGGCTGAGCCGCAAAGCCCTGTCGCCAGTTGACGCAATCACCCGAACCGCGCGAACCATCAATGCCGCGAACCTGAGCGACCGACTGGAAAGGCTGACCACCGGTGACGAACTCCAACGCCTGTCAGACACCTTGAATGAAATGCTCGGGCGCATCGAGCAGGCCTTTATCCGCGTAACTCAGTTCACGGCGGACGCCTCTCACGAGCTGCGCACGCCCATCTCATTGATTCGCACGGAGGCAGAGATCGCGCTTAGAAGATCCCGAGGCGATGCCGAATACCGCGAAGCCTTGCGCCACATTCTCCTGGAGGCGGAGAGAACATCAGCACTTGTCGAAGAATTGTTGTCCCTCGCGCGGGCTGATTCTGGGCGGGAAACCTTGAGGATCTCTTCCGTGGATTTATCCACGATCGTTCGGGAGGTCAGCGAACAATGGCGAGAGCTGATGGCCGCACGGAATCTGACGTTCACTTGTGACGTTACCGACGAAGAACTTGCGGTTCTTGGAGACCGCAATGCTTTGCAGCGCCTGCTGACTGTCCTGCTGGACAACGCGGCGAAATACACACCTGCGCCAGGAACGGTGGACCTTCACCTGGAAATGACGGGTGAGTTGGCGGCCATTCGTGTCAGCGACTCAGGCATTGGGATTGCTCTCGAAGATCAGCCGAAGATTTTCGATCGGTTTTATCGGGCTGACAAAGCAAGAAGCCGTAATCTGGAGGGCGCGGGCATCGGTCTCGCGATCGCACAATGGATTGTGCAGCAGCACAAAGGATCAATCACAGTTCAAAGCTCGCCGGGTAAGGGCTCGACCTTTCTGGTGCAATTGCCACTGCAAGCAATGAAATTGGAACCATCCAAAACCTCAACCGTGGTCTTCACCACATGAACCGTCAGCCAATATCTAAAGGAGTTGCTGAACGAATCTCAGCGTTGAGGTGTGGCGCTCTTCCCCTAACACGGGGAATAAACACTCGTGTCGGACATAGGGAGCGGGCCCTGCCGTGATGGATGTTCAGCTGGGCGGCCTGTGCGTCGTTCCACACAGGTGTTCGATCACCTCATCCATTCGTCGGCGAGCCAGAAGGAGCCTTCCCTTTGCGGCGCTCCGGCTAATTCCGAGAATCGCCGCCGCTTCCGCAACGCTGTGTCGTTGGATGTCGCAGAGGAGAAATACCTCTCGACAACTCCGCCGTAACTGCAAGGCGTGCATCAGCACGGCCTGCATCACTCCCGACGGCATACTTGGCTGCTCAGTCGAAAAACGCTCCCGAAGGCCCTTTACATCGAGTGGTTCGGTCATAGTTAGAGTTGACGTTAAGCTCGACATCCCGGTTACTGGCCACCTCTGTTTCCTGGCACACGACCGGCGCCATGCACTTCTGTTGCGGCCACGGGAAAATGTCCCGACTGACGCCGAAGCCGTCAAGAACGGCTCCGGCGAAGCTGAAGAACGACGCCTCTCCCCCCGGCGGCCATCGTCCTCCATCGGGATGCTGGTAACCCTGCGAAGCGGTTTGCTCCCTGGGCGGACCCGCGAACAAGCACCGGGGCCCATCAGTTACGGTGGTCCCGATCAGATGCTCATTGCCATGGTGCGTCCAGAGCCAGTTTCGTTTCATGCGAAATGGTGCCGGGGCAGAATTCCTTAGCGCCTGCCTGGCAATCGTTTCATGGAGGGCGGGTGTAGAATAGCTGCCACTTGCTCGCACGCTGAGGCCAGAGCTTTGCAATTCCAAGAATTCAACCAGTCTTACTTAGAACGGCTATGTTCGGGCGATTTCCGGACAGAGAGCCATTTTGTTGCCTATTTCAGTGAATTGATTCAATTGAAACTGCGTTCACGGGTAAATTCTCCCCAAGCCGTCGAGGATCTGCGGCAAGAAACCTTTGCGCGAGTCTTCGTTGCTTTGCGGAGTGAAGGGAAGTTAAGAAACCCGGAACGATTAGGAGCCTTTGTGAATTCCGTTTGCAACAATGTATTGCTCGAGCACTATCGTGCGTCTTCCCGGGAAGATCCTATCGAAGACGAAGAGAGTACCAACATTCCCGATCCGTCCTTGGACGTAGTTTCGATTCTGTCGCACAAGGAGATGCAACAGAATGTCCGTCAGGTCCTGGACGAATTATCAGAGCGAGACCGGCGCCTGCTGCAGGAAATCTTTCTAGAGGAGCGAGACAAAGACGCGGTCTGTCATGACTTTGGCGTGGATCGGGATTATCTCAGAGTCCTGCTTCATCGCGCCAAGCAGGCCTTTAAGGCAGTCTACCTGAAGAAGTTACCCGCCGGCATCAGGGGCACGGCTGCGGATTAACACCATGAAACGATTTGTCTTGCTCTATCACTATTCATACGAAGGACATACATCTGGACATGGACCATAGCGAATCAATTCGCTTGATGGCTGCCGAGAAATACCTGCTCGGCGAGCTCACGCCCGAGTTGCGAGAGCAGTTCGAGGAGCACTTCTTCGACTGCCAGGAGTGCGCTCTCGACGTTCGGGCAGGCGCTGCGTTGGTGGAACACAGCAAAGTCGTGTTGTCGGAGCCAGTCGCCGTATCTCCCGCAAGGGTACCGGTCCCGGCCAGGGGGAAACCGGGTTGGCTGGCATGGTTACGTCCTGCCTTGGTCGTCCCCGTTCTGGCGGTACTGCTGGCAGTGATTGGCTATCAGAATCTGGTGACCTATCCGCAATTGAAGCAAATGGCCAGCAGCCCGCAGATTTTGCCATGGGCGTCGATCAACGTCAGCACCCGCGGGGCGAGTACAACCCAGATCTCGCCACGCCCGGGCCAGGGCTTCCATCTGCTCGTGAACATCCCCCCGGAGGGCCGCTACACTTCTTACACTTTCGACTTGTCCAGCCCATCAGGAAGACTAGAATGGTCGCGCACGATTCCTGCGGCCTCGTCCGACGAGGCCCGCTCGATTTATGTTCCGGGAACGAATCAGGAGCAAGGCGTGTACACGCTGGCGGTACGTGGCAAAACAGCCGCCAACGAGAGTTCAGACCTCGGTCATTATTCGATTGAAGTGCAAATTCAGAGATAGCTCAAACGGGAGGAGCTAAAATTATGGCCACAAATCCGAAATCACCAGTCGCGCCGCAATCTGTCAGGTCGCAGTATCACGTGTATCACGCCGAAGCCCACGTGCTCAGTGGCAACCTGAAACATCCTGTCGATCAGCCGATTGAACACAAGGCACGAGTGGTATTAGAGAAGACACGCCGCGATGGCCACGTCAGCCAGTCGGTCGCAGAGGATACCATGGAGGGCTTGATTTCCTTCAAGGCGGGCCACACCCGTGCGTCGGGCACCAAGATCGAGAAAAAAGATCTTTGGGGCAACGATCATTCCGGCTGGGTGACACTCTCGACGTCAGTACTCGAGGGCTTGAACGTGTTCGAAGTCATCACGGTCGATCGCGTGGTGGCGCAGGTTTCGACCGAGCATCCCATCACCGACGGCCACGTTCCCCGAGTCACCTTCTTGGGTACGCGCTTCGAAAACTTCCGGATCGGCGGGTATCCCGTGGAGGTAGAGCTCGACCTCGGAATTTGTGGAAGCAAACCGGACGGCGACCGACCCTACCTGCAAGACCGCGGTTTCCTTGATCGCGTCCAGCGCCAATTCAATGACATCGCCGGCGCCAAGGGCCTTCCTGACGACCTGGAGAAAAAGTACGATGCCAAGATCGCCTACATCGACGATCTCAAGAAACGTGCCAACGGGCGCGCGAAAGGGGAGCGGAACGGGTATCCTAAGCTGCAATGTTCGCTGGTCAAAAGCATCGGGCCGATTCCAATTCCCGGGGTCAAGACGTTCGGGAACATAATTTTCATCCCGGACTTTGGGACCGTGTCGTTGGCCGAAGTCGAGGTCGGAATCGGACCCAGCCACGATGGTTTTTCGGACGACACGCGAGCCGGTTCTCCGCAGGGGCCAAGCGACAGCAACTACTTCACGCTGAACATGCTGGGCATGCACCTGGGCTGCATCGGCGGCGGGGCACTGCTTGTGGGCAGCGCCACGGCCAACGGGCATACAAAACCGTAGCATGCTTGCTCCTCTTGCTTGCCTTTGAATCGTGTGACCGTCGTGAAGACCCACAAGCAGCATTTGATCGTGATTATCAGACTTTTTTGCGTGGCGATCTGAAACAGAGTGAGGGCGAAGCTGAGCAAGCTTATCGGCGATTTCTTCATTCGCGGCCAGAGTGGGCTTGGAAATTCAGAATTCTGCAGGCAGAGGCTTCCCTGTGGCGAGGTCTCTATGAACAGGTCCCGGAGCTCCTCGGCTCCCCACCGGCTTTTCACAATCAGCCGGAGCTGGCTATATCGACATCCACTCTCGTCGGGGTAGCCAACGTCCATCTACGTAAGTTTGCTGAAGCGGAACGAAACCTTCGAGATGCCGAGCAGCTGTGCAGCACTGATACCGACACCCGCTGTGGAGAGGTAATCCAAGCACGTGGCCTCTTAGCGAGCCAGCAGGCGCAATTTGTTCGTGCTGAGCGGTTCTTCGGGCAGAGTCTGTCCTTCGCCCGAGGCCACGCCGATCGCTTTCTTGAGTCGACCTCACTTCTTAATTTGGGGGCCATGTCGCTTGCCATGGGGCACTTCGATGAAGCGATTGACCGTTCCCAAGCAGCCTACGAAGCTGCTCGAGCCATCGACGCCAAGATCGTCGAACTGGTTGTAAAAGGTAACTTGGGATGGGCCTACTACAAACTCGGCGACTCCGAGAAGGCCTTGCAGTTGTCGGCAGAAACTGAAATGCTCGCGTCGCAGCTCGGGGACGTGTCAGACCAGGAAAACGAACTCACAAACATCGGCTATATCTACATGGACTCGCGCAGGTTTGACTTGTCTGCGCGCTCGTTTCAGCAGGCACTGATCCTCGCTGAGAGGATTCAGGCCAAGGAAGACATCTACAACGTCCTGCGTGTCCTGGCACGGCTCTCATTGCAGACCGGCGATTTGATGAATGCCAATCAGTATGCGCAGCGAGCTCTGCAGATTGCGCGTGAGAGTGGGAACCATGGCGACGAACTCTATCCAATACTTGTTCAGGGGCAGGTGGCCGTCCGTCGCGGCGATACGACAGAAGCCGAGAACAAGTTTCACGCCGTTGAAACAGATGAGACTTGCCCGGTATTTCTGAGGTGGGAAGCGCAGCACTCTCTGGCGCGTCTCTACGAAGATGAGAGTCACGCCGATGCGGCGGAACGTGAATATCGTGCGGCACTGGCCACCTTTGAAGCGGCTCGCTATACCGTAAGAAACGAGGATTCTCAGCTCTCTTTCCTTACCAACGCCTCCCGCATCTACGACGACTACGTGCATTTTCTGGTGGCCCGCGGCAAGACGGACGATGCCTTGCGCTGGGCCGACTACAGCCGTGCACGCACCCTGGCTGAGGGATTGGGACTCTTGGCGAAGGGGGCGTCCTCTGGACCTCCGCCGCTGAAACCTCAACAAATCGCACGCCAAGCGGACGGCACAATTCTTTTTTATTGGTTGGGCGAGAAGCAATCTTATCTGTGGGCGATCACGCCTCAAAAAACCAGCTTGTTTACTCTCCCCGCCGGATCTGAAATCGATGCCGCTGTGCAGCGGTATCGCAAAGCCTTGGTTGGGCCACAGGATATTCTCGAAACCGCTAGCCCTGACGGAACCGCGCTGTACCAAATGCTCGTCGCCCCCGCGCAACCTCTGCTTACGAAGGACAGTCAAGTCTTCGTCATCCCGGACGGCAGCTTGAATGGCCTGAATTTCGAGACCTTGCTCGTGCCACAGCCGAAACTGCACTATTGGATTGAAGACGCGACCATCGCCGACGCCAGCTCACTCCGCCTCCTTGCAGCGTCACATAATTCGCCGCATGACTCAAAGACCGGCCCGGGCAAACTTCTGCTCGTCGGGGATGCGGTTTCCCCCAATGCCGATTATGCCGATTTGCCTAAGGCTGGTGTGGAAATCGAGAATATCGAAAAACATTTTGCTCCCGCGGGCCGCGAGGTTCTTACCCGCGCTCAAGCCACTGCTCCAGCCTACCTCGGGAGCGCGCCGGAGCAGTTCGCGTTTATCCATTTTGTGGCCCATGGCACTGCCAGCCGTCTGAGTCCGTTGGACTCCGCCGTCATATTGTCAAAAGCTTCTCCACAGGAAGATTCCTTCAAGCTGTATGCACGCGACATCATTCAGCACCCGATACGTGCGGAACTGGTGACTATTTCGACCTGCTACGGCGCGGGCGCCCGGGCCTACACGGGGGAGGGATTAGTGGGACTCTCGTGGGCATTCCTGCGCGCCGGCGCTCACAACGTGATCGGCGCTCTTTGGGAAGTCAGCGATGCCTCGACGCCCCGCCTCATGGACCAACTCTACGACGAACTGAAGAAAGGCCGAAGCCCGGAAGCGGCCCTTCGCTCCGCCAAGCTCTCCTTGCTGCACTCCGACGGCGTCTTTCGCAAGCCGTTCTACTGGGCGCCGTTTCAGCTTTATACCGGTACTTAGGGAATTCGTTTGCTTGTGCCGAAGATCAGTCTTGGCAGGGAACGCACGTTCGCGCTGGTAGAGCGGGGCGTCACCTTGCCATCATGAAGGAAACTCGAGACGGGACGTTTCCCGCCGTCCGCTGAATTGCTTTCGACCCTTGGCGCCGGGCGGGTGGCCCACCGAGTCCGATCGCAAATCTGATTCACGAATACAGCGGGTGCCCCACCTTTTCAGCGTTTTTTGCGGAAGGGTGGGAGGCGACGAAATGAGACCTCCCCACTCAAGCCGAAGACATTAAACGCAATGGGAAGGGCATGGCTTCAGCCATGCCACCAAGCCGAAAATCCAATTCAGGCCCCGCCGGGAACCAACGCTCTCAAAGAGCCACTCCAAATTCCCTTGACTCCACGAAGTCCCGGGAGTACTGTTCTCCTTCCCCCAAGATGTAGGGCCCCGAAGTCTTCCGCAAGGAAATCGTTTCGCGTCGCGGAATCATGGCTGCGAAAGAGCCTTCCGTTGTTGACCGTCATCCTGAGGCAGCGGAGTCGCGCGCAAAGCGAGCGACTCCCAACGAAGGATCTCTGTACATATTGCAGAGCGCTCCGGATTGATCTGGGCCGACACCGATTTGCTGAGAAAAGACAAAAAAGGTGGCCTCGCCCTGCAGTGCGATAAGAACGACTACCGCGGAATCCTCGCTGGACTAGAAGGCGTATCCGGCAAGAAAGCCGTCGACTCCGAAACCATGACCGTCAAGAACTAAGCTAAGCAAGCGCCCGGCCGAAGTCGCGCCTTTGTTGAAGAAATCCGTTCCGCGCCTTAGACTCGGTTGAGCTACCACAACACATTTTCGCAAGGAATTGACATTGACAACTTCCACGGCATCACCACAAGGCGTTGGACTACAACAAGAGATTGACAAGACCCGCGCTGAGATTCGGACCGACGGGTATCCAATCTCGATTGGCGAGTGGGTAAGCATTTACGAAAAAGGCGAATTGGACATACATCCTGAATTCCAACGCTTCTTTCGGTGGTCCCTGCGACAGAAATCGCGTCTTATCGAGTCCTTGCTCTTGGGCATTCCAATCCCGCAGATCTTTGTCGCACAGCGCCCTGACGGCATATGGGACGTTGTTGACGGATTGCAACGCTTGTCGACGATTTTTGAATTTGTCGGAATCTTGCTCGACGAAAACAAAAGCAAGGTGCGCCCCCTTACGCTCGAATCGACACCCTATCTGCCCAGCCTGAAAGGGCGACGTTGGGAGGACAACGATCATCCCGATCAGTCACTTACGGTCACACAGCGACTCCTCATAAAGCGAGCGAAGATTAACGTGAGCATCATTCTGAAAGAGAGCGACGACATGGCAAAGTTCGAACTCTTTCAGCGGTTGAACACGGGCGGCTCCATGCTCTCTGATCAGGAGGTTCGCAACAGTATTTTGGTAATGATGAATCGCGACCTGTACCGTTGGATGCGCCAACTCGCAGAAGACACGAATTTTACCTCCTGTGTTGCGCTTTCGGATCGCGCACTTGAGGAACAATACGATATGGAACTTGTGCTGCGGTTCATCGTGTTCCGTACTATGGCGCCCGCTGACTTCACCAACTTGGGTGATCTAGGGGAGTTTCTCACGGACCAAGCAAAGTCTTTGGCACAGGACAAGACGTTTGACCTTAAGAATGAGGAAGTCGTGTTCCGCGAGACATTCGCAATCCTCGCGTCGGTTTTGGGCGACGACGCCTTCAGAAGATACGACACAGCGAAAAAACGGTTCCTTGGTGGGTTTTCCGTTTCCGCCTTTGAAGCGGTGGCAATAGGAATTGGATACAACCCGAAAAAGGCCAAAGCCAACCCGAAACAGGTTCAGCAAAGGGTCGAGCAAATGTGGTCTGATACAGAATTCGTGGATAATTCCGGCTCGGGCATTCGGGCCTCTTCCCGGGTTCCGAAAATCATTCCCTACGGTCGTGCGGCTTTTTCAAAATGAAAATTCGCACCATCGACGAACTAAGCACAACTCTAGCGGAAGAACTGATCTGGCGAAAAAAAGAGCTCACTGCGCTCAGGCTGGCCTTCGAGCGACAGAGAAATGCTGTTTTTCTTAGGAGCTGGATAACCCTCTTGTATGCTCACTGGGAGGGGTTTGTTAAGGCAACGAGCCGAGCTTACTTGGAATTTGTGAGGTTCCAACGCTTGAGGTACGAAGAACTTTCTCCAAGTCTTATTGCTCTTGCCGTCCGCGGCAAGCTCCGTGCCGCGTCCGAGAGCAATCGGATTCGCGTGTACCTCGATGTCACCAACTTTTTTCGAAGTGGCATGCAGGACCGTTCATTAATTCCCAAGGACGCGATTTCCACAGAGAACAATTTATCATCCAGGGTCCTTCAAGACATCGTTGATACTCTGGGCTTGGACTTCGCGCCGTATGAGACGAAGGCTCAACTCATTGATGAGCGACTTGTCGACGCCCGAAACAACATCGCACACGGGGAGTATCTGAATTTGGACTCGGAGGACGTGTTGAAGGTGCACTCGGAGGTCTTGGAAATGATCGAAACCTTCCGGACTCAGATCGACAATGCTGCCAGCGGAGGAGCGTATCGCTCGTAGTCCCGGCGTCGGGTGCTGGCGCTAGGACGCTCCCGGTTTCACGCCACCACGGAGACTTCGCCATGAGGCTTGCGCGTTGGCCTTACGATGATTTCCACGTCTTGGCCGAGCGCCGTGAGGAAGTCCATGAGGCGTTCGACGGAAAAAGCGCCGGCACGGTTGCGCATTAATGCGGAGACATGAGGCTGCTGGATGCCGAGAATCTTTCCGGCTTCCGCTTGCTTGAGGCCGCGCCGCTTGATGAGGCGGTAGATCTGCAGGGTGAGCTTGGCCTTCAACAGTTCCTGTTCGGGATGAGGGAGGCCGAGGTCAGCGAAGACATTGCCGCTGCCTTTTTCTACTCGCGGTCTTCGTGAGGCGGGTGGCTTTTTCGTTTTCATGGTCATTTCAGTTCTGGCTTTCCCGGTGCATCCGTTCGGCCTCAGTCAGCCGCTGGCGAATCAGGTTCATGTCCCTGTTGGGTGTCGCGATGCCTTTCTTCGATTTCTTTTGGAAAGCGTGCAAAACGTAGATCACTATCGGCCGTTCCATGGTAATTATACATGAATACGTCTATACGTATGTCATGTCAAGGGGTGGTGAGTGATTGAGATTCTCGCTGAGGATCGCGGTGGCACGTGGCGGGCCGTCTATACGGTTCGGTTCGCGGGAGGCTCCACCAAAACCCCGCAGCGGCTTAGCTGAAGGGTCAACCTCTCCCTGCTGCGCGGCATAGAGCGATTGGCCGATGTCGCGCCGGACTTTCCGGGGAAAGGCACGCAGATCTTTCCGGCTAAGCGCATCCGGGGCACCCTCGTGAGTAAAATGAACGCGACAGTCTGGGCGAGCTCCCGCGGTGAGTAGTGCAGGGATCCTTCGTCGGCAGGCCTCCGCGTTGCGAAGGCCTGCACTTCCTCGGGATGACATTCTTCGGTGATCATCATCAGGAAGGCCTCGGTGGGTTGGCGTCTACGGCTGATCTTAGGGGTGAGAAGACGCCGCAGCCGGGGCACATTCCCCCGTACTTGTTGGTTTGTCCGTCCCAGGCCAGGAGCATCGGTTCGCCGCATCCCCGGCAGGCACAGCAGTGGAGTTCGGCTAGTGGGGTTTGTCGGCATGTTGACTTCTTCGTTAGCTCGGTTGGTTCCGTCATGGTTTTAGTCCTCGTCTTCGGTTGATTTTGTGTCGGGGTTGTTCGAGGATCGGCAAAGGGCCTTTGCCGATCAGGGGGTGAAATTGGCAAAAGGCTTTTGCCGATATGCTCCTTGGGCGAGCCTTGCCCACGTCTCGAAGCGCGAGACGTGGGGCACCCGTTTTTTCATCGGGATTCGTGTGGAGAAGTAGTTCATCACGTCCCTACGCCTCGGTCGGACGCGCCGCTCCTCGACGTAGCAGGTCCCAGGCTTCGCGGTATTTCTCGAAGCGCCCGCCGTCGTACCTCTTTGTGCCCTCGGGATAGAGGCGGATGTGCGCAAGACTCCCAATCTCCGCCACCGGGATGATGTACCAGGCATCGTGAGCAACGACGTAAGCGGCGATGAAGTCGATCTCATCCGCCGTATATCGAAGAATGGGCTTGTGCTGGCGCCTCCGAGCCACGGCGATGCCGTATCCCCAGCGCTGGGTGGTGAAAACCGATTTCACCTGAATGCGAAACACGCGGCCGTTTTCCTCAATGACCACGTCGTAGGGCTCGCAGTCGCCGTAGGGTTTGCTCGCTGCGAATCCCATGCTGGTGGCTTTGACCACGAAGATTAATTCCGCCATGATGCCTTTGCGTTTGGTGTACCGTGCCGAGCGTCCGATTGATCGACGCTGGCGACGGGGCTTCCTGGAAGCAGCAGAATTCTCTGTCATAAACGTTGCATGCGCGGGCCTTTGCCTGGGCGCACTTTTCTCCCTTTGATTTGAATTTGTTTGGAGATTTCGCGGGCGAGGTCGCTCGCGCTACACAAACAAAAAGCGCGGGCTGGATGCCCGCGCCTCTTTTTGTCTATATATCTAGCCTAGCAGATTCAGGGGGGTAAACCCGCCATGTTTTCGAACTTTATTTTCTGTTTGCAATGAAGGAGTTGAAGGGAATTCGACGCAAAAGGGGGCTTGACAACATTTCTCCCAAAACGGGAAATAGGCGATTTCGCGTTAGCAGGCAGGGCTGCGTAATATGCCCGTCTCGGAAGACGCGAGGCGTGGGCCACCCCTGCTGTCGTGCATTGAGATTCGCTACGATTTCAGTTGCGACAACTGCTTTTTCACGTCGGCGGCCTGGCTGTAGTTGGGATCGATCTTCAGGACTCGTTCCAGATGCTGGCGCGCCAGGTCGTTCTTGCCAGTCTTTTCGTAGGCGAGTCCCAGGTGATAGTGAACCGTGGCGTCGTCGGGAGCCTTGCTTTTCTCGCCCAGCTTGAGCGCTTCCTGGAAAAGATCAACCGCCGATTGATATGCGCCCTTCTGATAAAGGATCCAACCCAAAGTGTCGGCGGCATTGGGTGAATCGGGCATGCCGCGGCGGGCAGTTTGCGCGAGCGAAAGGGCCATGTCCACGTTGCCGCCGGATTGCAACATGACGTACGCGAGATTGTTCGAGGCCAGCGGATTCTCCGGTTTGATTTCGAGGGCCTTCTGATACGCGTCCTTGGCCTTGGCCCAATCCTGCTTGTGCTCGTAGAGCTCGCCCATCAGAATGTAGAACGTGGCTTCATGAGGATTGTTCTTCAGCGATTCTTGATATGTCGCGATGGCCTGGTCGGTTGAACCTTTGGCAACCTGGACCTGGCCGAGCTTAAGCAGGGCGTCCGAGTTGTTTTTGTCGAGTTCGGTCGACTTCCTGAATGCGGCCTCGGCGCCGTCGAGATCTTTCTTGCTCTTGAAGAGCGCGGTGCCCAGCAGATCGTAGAAGGCGCTGCTGTTTGGCGATTTCGCGATTTGCGCGTTCGCGGCGGCGATCGCTTTGTCGGGTTGGTTCGCGGCCAGGTAACTATTCATCAGTCCGCTGAGCGCATCGCTCGAGTTAGGATCGCGATCGAGCGCTTGCTGAAAGGCTTTCCCCGCGTCCCTGTATTGCTTTTGCACCAGCTTCAGGTTTCCCAGTTGGATATAACCAACGGCACTTTTCGGGGCAACTTCGATGGCTTTGTTCACGTCCAGTTCGGCGGCGGTGAATTGCTTGCGATTGGTTTTCGAGAGCGCCCGCATGGCGTAGCCTTCCGGCGAAGCGGGCTGCAGTTTGATGATCTGCGTCGCCGTCTGTTCCAAGGTTTCCATGTCGCCCTTGCGGATGGCAGCATTCGCGAGGGCACGTTGCGCCTCGATGAGATCAGGGCGCAAGCGCACGGCGGATCGCCATTCTTCGACCGCCCGCTCGGGGTTTCCCATCGCGTCAAGCGCAAGACCCATGTGGTAGTGGCTCAGGGCGCTGTCGGGGTCGTTCTTCAGGGCGTTTTGGAGGGTTTGGGCCGCGTCACTCGGGTGACCGCTGCGGAGTTGGATCTGTCCCCGGTAGATCAGAGCTTCATTGTCGTTTGGGTTGGCCGCGAGAATTGCATCATTCAGCTTGGCTGCTTCGTCCAGGCGGTTTTTCAGGATGAGCAACTGAATGTAGTTCTTCTCGACCTGCACGTCTTTGGGATGGTCGTGATAGACCGAGGCGTATTCGGCAGTGGCTTTGTCGAGGTCGCCGGTGGCGAAATAGAAGTCGCCGAGCATGCGGTAGCCGATAGAGTTGTCGGGAAATTTGGTTTTGACTTGTTTCAGGAATGCCTCGGCCTCAGCCTTTTTTCCCTGCGCGATGTAGAGACGCGCGACGGCAGCCGCGGGATCGGGATTCTTGGGATCGAGAGCCATTGCGTGCCGGAATTGCTGTTCGGCTTCAGGGAAGCGGCCGCGTGACTGGTAATAGCTGCCAAGCGCCAATTGGGCCTGGACGGCTTGGGGATTCACCTCGACGGCCTTCTTGAAATTAACTTCGGCGGCGTCGGGCTGGTTGGCGCGCATCTGCACGAATGCGAGATCGAGATACGGCTCCCAGTTGTTGGGGGCGAGAGCGATGGCCTTCTGCATTTCCTGGATGGCAGCGGGATAATTTTCCTGACCGATGAGCAGATTTGCAATGGCCATGTGGACCTGCTGATTGTTGGGCTGCTGCTGGACAAGCAGATCGGTCTGGGCTTGCGCCTGCTTGAAATCGTGGCCCGCAATCAGCAGGTTTGCAAGATCAATGCGGGCCTGATAGTTGTCCGGTTGCAGTTCAATGGTGCGGCCAAGTTCCTGATACGCCGTTGACCACTGCTGCAGCTTGAGCAGCGCCAGAGCCAGTTGATAGTGTGCATTACCATAGGTGGAATCGATTTGAATAGCGTTCTTATATTGGATCGCAGCCTCGCGATACTGACCCTTATCAAAGTAGCGCTGGCCGCTTTGATAGTATTTCTGCTTGCGCACGTTGGGATCGCGGGAACATCCAACGAACACGGTCGCGACCAATCCAACCGCCAGAACCAGACGAAAAATGGACGAATTCCTCATTACAAATCTCCAGGGACAGGCGCACTGAAGGCGCGGTTGTTCTCCCAGTCCCTTCTTTTCTTGGTCTTAGGGTACTGCAAATAGAGTACGGCAGAAAGTTACTGATGGCACAACCCAGTCATCGCGGAAGCTGCGAGACGATGTTTCCGGAGAAGGAAGGCGAAGGTATCGGCGGCAGGAAAGTTTATGCGTTCGACGCTTATGCTCGATCGGGTTGTGAGCCTGCGGGCTGCATATGATTCTCGAGCAACTGGAGCAGGGGGTCGCGCAGGTTCGGACCACAAGCGATCAGGCCCGAGATCAGCGGGTCACGGCGGTTGCACTGAAGTGTGCTGTTTTCGAGGGTGCTGACAAAGCCTCCGGCGCTGGTTACCAGAGCGACTCCAGCAGCCACGTCCCATTCGTTTTTCGGAACCAGAGTGAACGTGATGTCGACGAGTCCCGCGGAAACCAATGCAAGTTTGTAAGCGACGGATCCCATGGGGCGGACCTTGAAATTCGCGCCCTCAAACTGCTTCCACTCTCCGCGTTTGGTTTCGCTACGGCTGGCTAACACCGTGGCGCCATCCAGAGTGGTTCTCTGGCTGGGCCGGGCCGGCTTGCCGTTGTAGGTCACGCCTGATTCGAGCGAGCCGAGGAAGACCTCGTTGGTGGCCGGGTTGCAGATTCCGCCGGCGATGGGACGCCCGTTCTCCACCATCGCGATCGAGACACAGAATTCCGGGATGCCGGCAACGAACTCGCGTGTGCCATCGAGTGGATCGACCACCCAAACGCGGCTCTTCTCCAGGCGCGTGTAATCGTCCACGCTCTCTTCGGAGAGCCAGCCTTCGCCATCGCGCAGCAATTCCTTGCGGAGGACAGCGTCGAGTGCCCGGTCGGCTTCGGTCACGGGATCGTGTCCGATCTTGTATTCCGTCTCAATCGCGCCGGCCGTAAAACGGCTGAAAACGACGCGCGCCGCTTCCATGGCAGACTGAATGCGTTGCAGAGTTTCGGCGTTGGAGTTGTTTGCCATGTGTTTTGGAATGTCTTGCTCAGGCCCACAGCATGCGTGCGCCAGTTGCCAGTAATACTGCGCACAGCAGCCTTCTCAACCAGGGTACAGGAAGACGAGTGCTCAAGTGCGAACCCAGCAACCCCCCAGGAATGGAGCCGATCAGCAGGGAACTCACCAGGTACGGATCGATATTGCCGAGCCGGAAATGCAACAGGCTGGTTACGCCAGTAAGAATGACGGCGTGCACAATGTCGGTGCCCACCATCACTTTGGGTGAGAAGCTGTAGAACAGAAGGAGGAGCATCATGATGATGCTGCCTGAGCCAACCGAAGTCATGCCTACCAGGAAGCCCGCCAACAGTCCGATCGCGGACATCCCCGCGAATGACTGCAAGGTCGGAGAACGATGCGCTACGTGTTCTTCAATCTTGCTCTGGAAAAGAAGAAGAGTCGGAATGCAGATCAGGAGAATCCCGACCGCGGTCGTAATGAATGCATTGACGCCGGTGCCGTACACGGTTCGAAGATGGCCCAGCAAGCTTACCCCGAGTATCGATCCCGGAATGCTGCCTACGGCCAATGCCGCAACGACTTTGCGTCGAACCGTTCCTTTGCTGATGTGAACCCAGCTCGAACCGATCTTGGTAACGAAGTTGAAGAGAGCGTCGGATCCGACTGCCACGATGGGCGGTACCCTGAGAAAAAAGATCAGGACAGGCAGCAGAAGCACACCGCCCCCCACTCCTGTCATACCGATCAGAGTACCGACCACGAAGCCGATCAAGATCTTTTCGATGAGCATGCCAAAATCCGTGCAACTTAGCCCGTTCGCTCCGAAATCAAGCTGCTTGTCCGTTGACCCCGATGAAGCCCTCACGCTCTAGATGCAAAATAATCTCTTGCGCTGCCTCTTCGGGACTCAATTCGGCCGTATTAATTACAAGGTCAGCATCCCTGGGTTCCTCGTAGGGGTCAGAAATGCCCGTGAACTCCTTGAGAATGCCGGCGCGAGCTTTGGCATAAAGACCTTTTCGGTCGCGCTGTTCACAAGTCTCCACCGGGGTCGCGATGTGGACCAGGATGAAGCCGCCGACCGGTTCGATCATGCCGCGCACTGCTTTG
>DATHPO010000057.1:0-2731 GCA_035483835.1 Terriglobales bacterium | reverse complement strand
ACCAGTCTGCCCGGGAGATGACCGCCGATATCACGCACTATCTGAATGGCGAGCCGGTGAGCGCCTACCCGGAAGGCTTGGTCGAACGTTCAGGTCGCGTCTTCGCCCGGCATCGCACTGCGGTAGTCCTGGTTGCGGTATATCTGATCATGCGCGTTCTGTTTATTTTGTTTGCGCGCCGTTAAAGAAACTTAGAAAAACGGGTAATACCACAATAGAGGAGAGGAGGATGACTATGAACAAGGTTCTGTTGGGACTCCTGTTGGGAGCAATTCTAGGTGCTATCGACGGAATGACCGCCTGGTTCACGCCGGAGGTGCGGGCGGAGATCGCTGGCATTGTTATCGGGTCCACAATTAAGGGCATAATCGCCGGTATCCTCATTGGGGTGTTCGCCCGCAAGGTGCATTCGCTAGCGCTGGGCATTGTGTTTGGTCTCGGCGTCGGACTGCTCCTGGCATTCATCGTCGCTCAGATGCAACACGGTTATTATTTCCAGATCATGCTACCCGGAGGCATGGTGGGCCTCATCGTAGGCTACGCGACACAGCGGTACGGGCATGGGCCAAAACTCCAACAGACATAGGGCAGGGGTTAAAAGGGCCCGGCGGGGCACAACAAGAGATTCTGCAGATTCGTGATTGGCAAGGAATCGTCGTCACTGGCGGAGGCTAGAAATGAAAGCGTCTGCACTTTATCGGATTGCCGCCGTTCTTCTGCTGCTTTTTGACGCCGGACACACATCTGGTTTTCCCTGGTCCGATCCCAAGTGGAGAGTGGATCTTGGCTCCATGCAGTCAACTCACTTCGACATCCTAGGGTCTAGCCGGACTTATTGGGATTTTTATGTTGGGTTCGGACTCTTTGTGAGCGTGTTTCTTTTACTCGCGGTGGTATTGGCGTGGCAGCTAGGCGGCCTTCCGCCAGAGTCTCTCGCGCTCATGCGCGGCACTGCGTGGACGTTCGCCCTTTGCTTTGTCGTCATCACGGTTTTGAGCTGGAGATACTTCTTTATTATTCCCATCGTTTTCTCAGTCGTGACCACATTATGTTTGACTGCGGCGGCATGGCTTTCCGCGAAGCAGGTTTCCATGCCTCCATTGCGATCGTGAGTTGAGAGGATTCACACTGCACCACTACCCTAACTAACTTCCCCCACTCGCGCCCCCACAAAATTTGGTACCATGGTCACCCTGCGCTTCCGCTCCCAGCGCTGTATTCACTGTTTGTAACTTTCAGGAAAGGTGAACTATCTTGCCAAAGAAACTTCTTCTTGCGGTAGTCATACTTCTGCTCGCTGTGCCCACTGTCTCGCTGGCACAATCGTTGCAGAACCTCGTGAACCAGCCCCCGGATGGCGCCGGCATCGGTTTTCTCTTGACCGACGGCACGGTGATCTTTCAGGGCAACGGTGAATCCGACTGGGTCAAGCTCACTCCCGATAAGTTCGGTAGCTACGTCCATGGAACCTGGAAGCAAATTGCCAGCCTGCCCGCCGGCTATGTGCCCGATGCCTTCGCCTCGGCCGTGCTGGCCGACGGCCGCGTGATCATCGAAGGCGGCGAATACAACAACAACGTATTCGCATTCACCAACCTCGGCGCGGTCTACGATCCCGTGAAAGATACGTGGACAAAACAGAAGCCTCCCGACGGCTGGGGCTTTATCGGAGATTCTCCGTCGGCTGTCCTGACCAATGGCAAATTTCTGTTAGGCAGCAAGTTCGACAAACGCATCGCCGAACTCGATCCCGCCACCCTAACCTGGACCAACCTCAGCGACGCCGGCAAGAACGACCGTAACGCCGAAGAGGGCTGGACCCTGATGCCCGACGGCTCCGTGTTGACCTACGATGTGACCAAAGCCCCGCACTCCGAGAGGTACATCGAGTCCGAACAAAAGTGGGTCAGCGCCGGAAGCACAATCGTAGATCTGCACTCCCCCACCGACATCCACGGCTGCATCCCCTACGGCCAGCACGGTTGCTATTTCCCTCCTGGGGAGGTGGGGCCGGGGATATTGAGGCCGGATGGGACGGTGTTTGCTACTGGTTCGTATTCGAAGGGCGGTGGAGCGGGGCATACCGCTATTTACGATCCAACCACTAATAAGTGGACCGTAGGTCCGGACTTTCCCAACGGGGACAATGCGGGTGATTCACTTGCCGTGCTGCTTCCCAATGGGGATGTACTGGTCGAGGGCGACTCCGGAACCATGTACGATTTCGACGGAACGCATTTGACGCCCGATGCGGCCGGGACTGGCTCTCCCATTCTGATGCTGCCTACCGGGCAAGCGCTCGTCGAAACCTTTAACGTTGCGGTCTACAACCCCAAGGGGAAATACCAGGCGGCGTGGGCACCGAGGATCACGAAGTATCCACACACCGTTAACCGCGGGACTACTTACAAAATTTCCGGCAAGCAGTTCAATGGCTTGTCGCAAGCGGCTGCATATGGCGACGAGTTCGAGACTGCGACGAACTATCCCCTGGTGCGGATCACCAACACTGCATCCGGTCACGTTTTCTATGCGAAGACGCATGACCACAGCACGATGGGCGTGGCCACTGGCAACACCATCGTTTCGACCAACTTTGACGTTCCCGCCGACATGGACACGGGTGCAAGTACGCTGGAAGTCGTGGCCAACGGGATCCCGTCAAAGAAGGTCAGCATCACGGTGAACTAGTACGGGTGCCCCATCCTAACGTCGTGCTTTTCGACGTTAG
>DATHPO010000056.1:0-4936 GCA_035483835.1 Terriglobales bacterium | reverse complement strand
CGTCAATTCCGGAAAAGGAAATCGGCTACTCACGGAAGCCGGGCTTCACCGACACCCGCTTGCGTCCCTTGGCGCGCCGGCGCGAGATCACCGCTTGGCCGCTCTTGGTCTTCATCCGGGTACGAAATCCGTGCGTCTTCGAGCGGTGACGTCGGTTAGGTTGGAAAGTGCGCTTGGGCATGAAACTTAGTTGCTCCTGATTCAGTTAGTAAGTGCAATAATGGCTATAGGACGAATGAGAAGTATAAATGACCCAAGCCAGACGGGCAAACCGGTCCACGCGTTGCGGCAACCGGAGCGGACCATCGATGCACCAGCTGAGGTTCATTCTCGTGCGCAGGTTGAAGCATTCAAGTTTGCCAATTGCTGCACCATGCTCGCGGCAGTTACAAAGTCGCTACTTGACAGAAGTTTTTCTTCGCGTTTTGAATCGTGGAGGTCAGAAAAATCTTTATCGAAGATTTCCACCAAGACAATTTTTTTGTGCTAGTATGCGGACCGTTCCTGCTCATTGAAAATTTTTTCTCGCTCCAGCGAAACCGCCCCGCAGTGCGGAGGTAGCTGCGCTGGAAAATGAGCGCTTTCATACTGCAATCATTTAATAGGCCGCTGATTTATGTAGCGCCACCAAGAATTTCTTATGTCTGTTTCAAGTCCAACTCTTGCTCCCAATCCGTGGTTGCGCATTCTTGACGCGCTGGAAAAAAAGATCAATCGGCATTCCTACGACACCTGGCTGAAGCCCACCCGCTACAGTCATTCGAGCGGAGGCACGCTTTTTGTATGGGTGCCCAAGCCGGAGTTCTGTCAAGTAGGCGACAAATATGCCGACCTGATTCAGGAGGCCCTCGACAATCTTGGCCTCGAGTATCAGGAAGTGAAGTTCGTTCCTCCAGGGGACGATCCAGCCGCCACGCCCGTCCGCCACGACGGCGGCCTTTCCGCCTACTCCGCTCCGGCGACTCATCCGTCACAGTCACGCTTCGATTGGGATGGAGCGGCGCAACTCAACCCGCGGTACACCTTTGACGCGTTCGTGATCGGCAGCGGAAATCAGTTTGCCCACGCCGCATGTCAGGCGGTTGCGGAACGCCCCTCGAAGGCGTACAACCCGCTCTTCCTTTATGGTGGCGTCGGAATGGGCAAGACCCACCTGATGCAGGCTATCGGCCACGAGATCAGCAAGCGGCAACCGCAGTTGGGAATCTGCTACGTGTCCAGCGAAAAGTTCACCAATGAAATGATCAACTCGCTGCGCTACGACAAGATGACCAGCTTCCGCGACAAGTTCCGGAACGTCGACGTGCTCCTGGTGGACGACATCCAGTTCCTGGCTCAAAAAGAGCGTACCCAGGAGGAGTTCTTCCACACCTTCAACGCGCTGCATGAGTCGATGAGGCAGATCGTGATAGCCAGCGATCGCTCGCCGAAGGAGTTGGCCGAGATCGAAGACCGGCTCCGAAGCCGTTTCGAGTGGGGTCTGATCGCTGATATCCAGGCGCCGGATTTGGAAACCAAGGTCGCCATCCTGCAGAAGAAGTCGGAGCAGGAAAAGGTCACGCTTCCCACCGACGTGGCGCTGTACATCGCGTCCAATATTCGCTCCAACGTCCGCGAGTTGGAAGGCGCGCTCATCCGGCTAGTGGCACACTCCTCGCTCATTGGGGCCGAAATCACCCTCCCTTATACCCAGCAGGTGCTTAAGAATTTCATCGATTCCCAGGCCCGCAAGGTCACGATTGAATCGATTCAGAAATCGGTTGCCGAGCAGTTTGGATTGCGGTTGGTCGAGATCAAAGCGAAGAATAATTCGCGTGCCATCGTGTATCCCCGGCAGATTGCAATGTACCTGGCCAAGCATCTGACCGAGGCGTCCTTGCCTGAAATTGGACGACAGTTTGGCGGCAAGCACCACACAACCGTTTTGCACTCGGTCGAAAAGATCGACGGCGTGCGCAAGACCGACAAGGATTTGAACCGGTTGCTTAATAAGTTGACCGAGCAGTTGGGCGGATGAATCGCGGGCTGGATAAATTTTCTTGTTTCCTGCGGTTACTGCTGGTTTTCTAGGTTTTTGTTTTGATATAAGGGAAGTATTCAAAGTAGCGCCATATGGCCGAGGGACTTCAGCTTATGCCGGTAGAAGCAATCGCATCCGCGGCGGGAGCCGCCCCGCTGGAAATTACGGTCAGCAAGTTCGAGCTCTTGCGCGAGCTCACGGCGACCCAGGGCGTGGTCGAGCGTAAGACCACCATCCCCATCCTGTCGAATTATTTATTCGAAGCTGCTGGCGACAAGCTCTCGCTCACCGCTACCGATCTCGATCTCAGCCTGCGTACCTCGTGCGTTGCCAAGGTCAAAAAAGAAGGCGCCTGTACCATTCCCGCGCGCAAGCTGCACGACTATGTGAAACTCCTGCCTGACGCGGACATCACAATCAAGCTGCTGGAAAATCATTGGGTCAGCATCCGCTGCGGCCGGTCGAACACAAAAATGGTTGGCATGGCACGCTCGAACTTTCCCAGTCTGCCGACGTTTCCAACTGCTGGCGTGGTTAAAATCCCGTCGCAGGTTCTGCGATCCATGATTGCCAAGACCGGCTTTGCCATTGCCAGTGAAGAATCCCGCTACACGCTGAACGGCGCATTGATGGTGCTGAAGCCGGAATCGATCACCATGGTCGCTACCGACGGGCACCGGTTGGCGCACATCGAACGCGGCGGCGGGAAATTTGAAGGCGTCTCCGGCGAGATGAAGACTCTCGTTCCCAAGAAAGCCATGGACGAGCTGAAGTCATTGCTGGATTCAACCGATGCCGAGGAAATCGAATTCGCGAAAGACGAATCCACGCTGTTCTTCCGCATCGGCCAGAGGCTTCTGACCTCGCGCCAACTCACCGGGCAGTTCCCCAACTTCGAAGCCGTCTTGCCGAAGGACAATAACAAGAGCATCACCGTTCACGGGGAAGAACTCTCGGCGGCAATTTCTCGCGTCGCCCAGTTTGCCGACGAGCGCTCACGAGCCGTGAAGATGCGCCTGGAGAAAGGCGAATTGAAACTCTCGGCTTCCTCCACCGAAACCGGCGAGTCGGAAGACTCGATCGAAATCGACTACAACGGGGATATGATCCAGATCGGCTTCAACGCGCAATATCTTCTGGATTTCCTCAAGGCCGCCGGCAACGGCGACGTGAAGCTGGAATTCAAAGATTCTCAGTCGGCTGGACAGATGCGCCCCGCCGAAGGCGAGGAATACAAGTATCGCTACATCGTGATGCCGATGAGGATCTGACGGATGAGGGTCTGATGTTAGGGGACGGACGTCCTCGCCCGTTCCGCGCGCTGCGTACGCTTGATGCCGGCGGCGATCCGCCGTAAAGTTGCCGCCATCCGTTCTTGGGAGGGACCCTTCATGCTCAGCGGATTCAAGCAATTCATTCTTCGTGGCAACGTGATCGATATGGCGGTCGGCGTTGTGATTGGAGCGGCGTTTGCCTCGGTGGTCTCCGCTTTCACAAAAGACCTACTCACTCCGCTGATTGCAGCGATTATCGGCAAGCCCGATTTTTCTGCCATCAAGTTCACGGTGAATGGCAGCATGTTTGCCATCGGGGACTTTATCAATGCTGCAATATCTTTCCTGCTGGTCGCGGCGGCCGTGTATTTCTTCGTGGTGACCCCGGTGAATCTACTGGTCGCGCGTATGCGCAAAGCACCGGCCCCCGCCGATCCGACCACCAAGAAGTGTTCCGAGTGTCTGAGCGAGATCCCGATCGATGCAAGACGCTGTGCACACTGCGCCCAACCCGTAGGTGTCGGAATCGCGGCATAACATGCTCGTGGCGGGTAACGGCAGAAGTTGGTCCTGACGGTTGCAGCGTAGGCGGCCAGTTTTCCACTACGAACACTTAGGACGGCTTGCCTCAATTAAAATCTCCGTATGGGTATCCGCGGTTTTCGACACTCCTGCATATTCCTCTTGATGGTCCTGGCTGGGGTGCTTCATGCGCAGTCGCCAACTTCGTCATCTTCAACCAAATCCAAGCCCAGGTCCGAACCGTCCCAAATATCTGCGCCAGATCCCGGTTCCATCGCGAACGGCCTCTACCATAACTCGTTTTTCGGATTCGACTACAAACTGCATTTCGGATGGGTGGATCGCACCGCCGGCATGAGAGAGGATTCGAACGACGATTCAAACGATCCGAAAAAATCAATCCTCCTGCTGGCCGCGTTCGAACATCCTCCCGAGGTGGCTGCCGACACGGTGAATTCCGCAGTCGTCGTAGCGGCCGAAGCCGTATCTTCCTACCCAGGGCTGCAAAATGCGGAACAGTATTTCGGCCCGCTCGCCGAGCTAACCAAGTCCAAGGGCTTTACTGTTGTGAACGAGCCCTACGAATTCCGCGTAGGAGCAGCGCAGTTGGTTCGCGGGGACTTCAGCAAACCGCTTGGCAGCCTGACCATGCACCAAAGCACGCTGGTCATAATCGAGAAGGGTTTTGTGGTCTCGTTTACGTTTATTGCGGGGAGCGAAGATGAAGTGGACCTGTTGATAGAAGGCCTAAGCTTTGGCAGGAAAGAAACGCCTGCGGCACACAAGTGAGCACGAAAGCAACTCTGATTCGTCTCCATGATGCTGCCCCTCCAACGCCGTCCCTAAATGACACAAGAATCACGGTTTACCCGCTCGATTCCGGGTCCGAAAACGAGCTGGACTGTGGTATAATTTCTTATAAATCCTGCTGCCGTAAGTGTTAATAATTTCAGTCATTTGACCTCATTCTAGGGCACAGGAAATGCGCGCCTGCCAGAGCTCAAATCTGGCATATCCACCGGAGCTGAATGGCAACAAAAGAAATCGATACCACGGCCATCGTCGACACCAAAAACAGGACTGGTGGACCAAACCCCATCAACGGCAACGGCGATTACAC
>DATHPO010000055.1:0-5150 GCA_035483835.1 Terriglobales bacterium | reverse complement strand
ACCGCCACACACTCATCGCAAATGTAGGCCCGGGGATAGTCGCTTGGCGATGAAATCAGCTTGGCAACAGCGTCCTGCGATTTATGGCAGAACGAACAGCGTAGGATTTCCTCAGTGCCTGTTCTGTTTTTCACTCGGCTTAACTCCTTGGTGCTACCTTAACCTCCCGGCACTTTAACCATCATTGCCCTGGGGCAATCGGGGAAGAAATCTTTCTGCGCCGAGACCTCCGAATCCAATCGGCGAATGCCGATCATACGCTTCATCTGGTCTTATAGATGATATCGTCTATGATTCCGTATTCCTTAGCCTGCTGCGCGTTCATTATGAAGTCGCGCTCCACGTCCTTCTCCACCTTTTCCAGCTTTTGCCCCGTATGCTTGGCCAGTAACTGGTTTGTAATCTCCCGCATACGCAGGATTTCCCGGGCGTGAATATCAATATCCGTGGCCTGACCCGAAAGACCGCCCATCGAAGGCTGATGGATCAGAATTCGCGAATTGGGCAGCGCCAGTCTTTTCTTGTTCTCTCCCGCCGCCAGCAGAAGCGCAGCCATCGAAGCCGCCTGCCCTATGCAAATCGTGGTCACGTCGTTCTTGACGTATTGCATGGTGTCATAAATCGCCATACCCGCGGTAATCGATCCACCCGGCGAATTCACGTAAAGCTGAATGTCCTTCTCCGGATCTTCCTGCGCCAGAAACAGCATCTGCGCGATCACCAGATTGGCAATGTTGTCGTCAATCGGCGTCCCAATGAAAATAATATTATCCCGCAGAAGGCGCGAGTAAATGTCATAAGCCCGCTCCCCCCTCCCGGTCTGCTCAATCACCATCGGCACGAGCACTGGTCACCTTTGCCTTTCACACTCCTGCTCCCTGCACTTTAAGCTTCTTGGGGGATCGGAAGCGAACTACGCGGACTGACGATATAGAAAGTCGAGGGTCTTTTCGTTGCGGATTCTATTCCGGATTCTATCCAGCGCCCCATCGCGTGTCAAACGCGACCGGATAGCTTCCGGGGTTTGTTTCGACTGCTCAGCCAGAGCTTCGACTTCGCGATCGATTTCCGCATCACTGACCTCGAGCTTTTCCTCCTCGGCGATTTTTTCCAGCAACAATGCCGCTTTGACTTCCTGTACGGCTTGATCTCGTTGTCCCGCCCGCAGGCGGTTGAGATCCATCTTCTTCATGTCTTCGGTCTTCATGCCCTGGGCTGCGAGCGCGCGCAGTCCGCGGTCCAGACGAATATCGATCTGGTGCTCGACCAATGCTTCGGGTACTTCGAAGTCGTTGCGCTTTACCAGTTCCGCCACCAGTTTGTCTTTGGCTTCGCGCTCGGCAGTGTGTTTCTTCTCCGCTTCCATGCCTTCGCGGATTCGTTTCCGTACTTCGGCAAGGTCGGTAAATTCTCCCAGATCTTTGGCGAACTGGTCATTCAATTCCGGCAAGGATTTCTGCTTGACCGCCTTCACCTGCACAGTGTAGGTAAACGTTTTTCCGGCGAGCCGCTGATCGGAGAAGTCCTGCGGATAATGCACATCGAACGTCCGCTCGTCGCCCGCGGATGCGCCTCGCAAATTCTCGGTAAACTCGGGCATCGTCCCCTGCCCGCCGATCTCGACCAGAATGTCATCCATGTGCACGGGATTCGACCCGGCTGGGCCGGGCTTCGCTGAACTTGCGGCCTCGCCCTCAGCGTCCTTCGGTTTTCCGTCGAGCGAAACCTGGGCAAAGTCGCCGTCCCCGAGCGGACTTCCCTCGATAGTGGTGAAGGTGGCTCGCTGCTCCTGCAGATTTTTCAGCGACTGCTCGACTTCTTCGTCGGTCACGGAAACGTCCGGCTTGTCGGCGCGCAGCTCTTTGTAATCCTCGACCCGGATGGTCGGCATCACTTCAAAGCTGGCTTTAAAGCGGAGAGGCTCGCCGTCGTGAACATGCAGATCAGTTACGCGGGGCTGGGACACCGGGGTCAGCCCGAGTTTGTCGGTTTCCTTGCGGAAATATCGCGGCACGAGGGCATCCACGACATCGCTCTTGATGCCTTCGGCAAAGCGCTGCTTAATCACGGAGGCGGGGGCATGGCCGGTGCGGAAGCCGGGGATGCGGGCCAGCTTCTGGTACTTCTGGATCAGGGTCTCGGTTTCGCGGGCGACCTCGGCGGCCGGGATCTCGACTTGGATCTCCCGCTTGGTGCTGCTGCTGGTTTCAGTGGGGCTCACGTTTACCTTTCGGTGTGTCCGTCCGCGGCTTCAGGAGCCCGTGCCAATTCGGTCAGCTCTGAAGCCATCGGCGTACATTCATGAGTGTAAAGAGTAAAGGAGAGCAGCGTCAAACGGCGGAGCGCATTTTTCTGTGCCATTTTGGGACTTTAGTAACTGGTCATATGCGGTTCATCCAGTAGCCCGGACGGCGATGGCCATGTGCGACTGCCAATACAACGGTGTGAGAACCGAGAGTCGCGTACACAATAATGAATGGGAATTGATGGAGAGCGTATCTCCTGCAGCCAGCGAGGTAGATTGGCCAACGATAGGGAACTTCGGTGATTGTTCTTATCGCTCGATCGAATGCGTTTTCGAAATTGACCGCCGCCGTCGGACTTCGTTCCCGATACCACGCCAACGCCGACAAATATTCCTCTTCCGCCTCCCGATGAAATTCAAGCGGCTTACTTGCCATCCAGTAGCGCACGCCCTTTCTGCCGGACGTCGTCCCATGATGTCGTCTTCACTTTTCCGGATCGAACCTCTTCGAGGCGACGGAGTATCTCTTCTTGCCATGCTGCTTCTGCATTTTCGTCGACCGTTTGATCTAGGCTCTCGATCAAACTGCCAGCGAGATCGGCGCGGTCCTTTTCGGGTAGGGCGAGGGCTTTTTTGAGCAATTCTTGGGCTTCCTGCATCATGGACTAGATTATATCCCCGTTGGAAGACATCCTCGGTCCTGGGAGGCGGACCAGCCTTTCGCGGAATTAGCAAGAGGCCCGGGGCACCAGCGGGAAGAATTAAGCTAGGCGGGGATTCCCTTTCGACTTGGGTTCGTCAGCCACCGCTTCATGCCAGCAAGGAACTCCCAGACGTCGTCCGATCCTGGCGTCACATATCCGGGACTCTCCGGGTCCTCCCCCATTTTCTCGAAGATGTCGACGAGCCATGCTGGCCCATGACCCTGCGCCCCCAAAGCGGGAAGCCAGGATTCGATCTCTCCGCGTGGAACAACAAACAGGCCGTATTCAGAAAGCCTCTCAAAAAGATTCTTGGCCGCCTCTTTATCGCGTGGGGCAAGAATATCTATACCTCCGTCCCGCTTCATGTCCTTCCCCGTGGCATCGAACTTTGCCTTGACTTCACGGCGGAATGTTGCCAGTGCGTGCCGCTCGATCTCCGGGACAAATCCTCCTTCCAGGAAACCGGACCAGACATTTCCTCCCTCCTTCAGCACATCCACATCGACGATCGCGGCTGCTGGAATTCCCAAGTCGCGAAGCGGCCGGATAATCGTCTGAACTGTCTGTTTGTTTTGGGCGTTCAAGAACAGGCAGTTGGGGATCCCGGCATCAGGCGCAAGGCGCAGGAGCCTCTCGTTTATCTCTTGATAGAAGGCCCTGTCCGTATCGGACTCGGCGACCACTACGGACTCATAAAAGAGCCCTCGGAGCACGCCAACAGAGCGCAAGAGGGGGTTTCTCATTAGCTGTAGGATTTCATCATTGCGTAGCGCGCGCACGGTTGCCACGCCGGACCGATACGTAAGCCTTATGATGTTGACGTGAGCGCCGGACTGTATACAGCCCATCACGAAGTCCGCGCTATGCGTGGAGACGAACAGGTTTTTTCGCGAGCCGGAACTGAGGCGCGCAATCTCCTTTCCTAACAGGAAAGCTAAGGCCGGGTGCAAGAAAGCCTCCGGTTCGTCAATGAGCAAGATTGCTGGGTCACCCGCGATGATCTCTGTGATCATCCCCGTAAATGCCTTCACACCGTCGCTGGTGTCTTCAATGGGAAGCGCAGCTGCATGGAAACTCACCGCCGCCTCGTGGATTCCCCGTTCCTCCATATCAGTGGCCGGTTCTCTTGAGGAAAGCCTGATGCGCAAGGTGCCCAGGTGAGTGGGGTCAATCACGAAGTACTGGCAAAACGCCTCGAACAGAATTCTGCGTACCTCTGCGCGCTTTGCGTCGTCTCTGAACAGCACTTGAAAGCTAGTGAAGGGTTTTTCTGCCAGGTCCCCTGCAGTTTGTTGGTTTATGAGGTTGATTCGGTTCGGGCCGTCAAGCATTAGCGTATTGGGTTCCAAATAATACCAAGAGAAGTAGGGGTCGTTAGCGTTCCGGATATAGTTGGCCAAGTCCGTTCTGGACACTCTATACTGCCGCCCCGGCGTGCCGTAAAGGATCTCATCCCTCTGCAAGGGCTGGTTTGGCGGTGCCGGCAGGGTAAAACGGCGTATCGTGTTCTCCACATCCTCCTGGGGGACTGCGGCGAATTCAAGGCGATCGAGGATAACGTCCATCGCCGGGGCCCTCTCCTCCGAACTGCAGTAGCGGCGAATTTCATTGAGAACCTTGCTCTTGCCGGAATTATTCGGGCCGACGAACACCGTGACGGGCGTCAACTTCGTTGTTTCCGGCTTGGAACCTGGGCCCTTGCCAAATTTGAATTTGATTTCTGTGATCATCTCGTATTCGATAGCTGTCCCATCTGTTCTCGGCTCGTCAACAAGGAGGTTGCCCCATCCTTGCGCTTTTTGCAAGAGTGGGTGACGACAGCTTCGACGACGTTGCAGCGTCCGCTTTTGAAAGGGCGATGAAGCTTGCTGTTCCGGAACTTGAGGCGGTACCTTTCGCAAAGGGCGCGGTTCATGGGCCACCCTTTGCTTGTTTTTTCCGACGGGGAATGTGGCTGGGGACCTTGGAGGGTACGATGCAGCCGCGTCCCTGCGGGGCCTGAGTCGAAATCGGAGTCGTGGCGGCATGGCTGAAGCCATGCCCTTCCCAGTTCACGGGCTGCTGGAGTGCAGAGATCCTTCGTTGGGAGTCCTTGGCTTTGCCAAGGACTCCGCTGCCTCAGGATGATGGGCGTTGGGAAGATGAATTCCAGGACGATTCGTGCTTCTCCAGCTTTGGCGAAAATGACGGTTGTGGTCCCT
>DATHPO010000054.1:0-22844 GCA_035483835.1 Terriglobales bacterium | reverse complement strand
GCGATACTACTCACGAAAGAGTTGTGAATGTGAAGAATGTCCTTCGGAAAACGAGGAACAAACCCAAATTCTTCGGTGGTCCAGTTGCGTGGCAAAAAGTGTATCGTCCAGCGCCGCTTCATTACGCCGAAGTATAGGTGAACTAAAAGCGAAGATCAATCGGGGAGCATCTCTTGCGAAAACGCCATTTAATCATTCTTGAATCCCTGTGATCCGTGGCAAACGCTTTTCAAACACAAAAATAAATGCGGCGCAGGCCAGCCACCCGCGCCGCATTGCATGTGGACGTCTTGCTGCTCTGTCACCGCACCATGCAGTGAGGCGCCTCTTGAAACCGCGTTCCCGGAGGAACGCTCGTTTCTGGGCACGCTCTCCGAGCCGTGAATCTGCGGACAAGGTCCGCGTTCCGTGGCTCGCAGTGATTGCTCAAGCTGACGGCTCAATCCTGCCTGTGGGGAGGATTTTCGAGGAGGCCGCAACGCCCGGTTGTCCTCAGAACGCGCCATTCGGCGTGTTGCCCGGCGCATTCTGAGAAACCCTCCGGCAGTTCACCCTCGAGAACCACCGGAAACGCCAGCTCTGCTGCAATCTAACAGCGCTCTCAAGACATCGCACATCTGCACTGGCGGTACTTTGCTTGAAACACAAAACGTCCGCAACAGAAATTTCATGCGGAGTTGTGCACAAACTGTGGAGGACAAGCATTCCCTGTGGAAAGCGCAGGAAAAGAAGAAAGAAATACCTCACCGGGAAATTCCTCAGCGCAAGCCTGAATGTCCCCGTCAAACTCGGGCTCTCGTAGCAGATCCCATGCCTCAAGATATTTCTCATACCTGGATTCCGCACACTGCGTTCCCAGAGAAATCGACCACTTCCCTCGAGTCTCCTTCTCCGGAATGATGTACCAGACATCCTTGCAAACCAAATAAGCTGCGAGAAAATCGAACGATCCCTGCGGATACTGCTTATGGCTGCTGCATACCGAGCACATATAACCGGATCCATTCGCTGTAGAGAAGACGGTGCATTTCACCTGCACTGCCACAAAGTGCCCCGGACGCCCCACGACAAAGTCGTAACTGTTCGAGTCTCCCCAAGGCTTGCTGACGCACAACCCATGCTCGGCCGCGGCCGTCATGAACTTCATCTCCGCCCACTCGCCCCGAACTTTCTTATCCTTCATTTTCGCCATCTTCAGCTTCTTCATTCACCCTACCTTCAGAGACAGAAATGGCGGCAATTCGTGGAAACTCGCGAATGCCGCCTTATCTTCTTATTGGAACGTGCTGGAAAACAGAATGCAAGAAAATTGAAAGAAAAAGCGGAACTGATTCCCACAACGGGAAATAATCTGGCCGGAGCACCTGGGTTCTCGCTCCTCAAGAGTTTCGAGTGATCTGTAACGCCGGAACCATGAATGATATTGTTGCGCGTATACTGAGCAGTCATTCTGACCGAAAGTATGCCAAACGCCCGCCATGTACTTGCATTGCTGAAAACCCACATCCGTGGGGATGATCAAGAATTCATGTCAGTTGCGATGCAGGTTGCAGCGCAAGAAGCGAGGCAAGGCCACGTCAAGCTCGCGGAGCAGATACGTGAATTGATTGATCGAGCCAAGCTAGAGCGAACCCACCTCAGCAACGCCTTTTGGTTTTGGAGCCAAAGGGCGACCTTGCAAGCCTCGTCACGCTACAAGAACCCACCGCTCGCCTCAATAGTTTGGTCTTGCCAGCGGAGCTAGAGGCACGGCTGCTACGAGTGCTTCTCGAATACAGGCAGCAGCGCAGATTGCGAGATCACGATCTCCAGCCGCGCCGGAAACTGCTATTTGTTGGTGCCCCTGGGACTGGAAAGACGACCGCAGCCGCTGCCATGGCCGCTGAGCTTCATATACCGCTGTTGGTGGCACGCCTTGAAGGGATTATTACGAAGTTCATGGGCGAAACGGCGGCAAAGCTACGAACCATTTTCGATGCGATGCCTATACGTGCTGGGGTATATCTCTTTGACGAGTTTGACGCCTTAGGCACGAAACGAAACCAAGCGAACGACGTCGGAGAAATACGTCGGGTTTTGAATTCATTTCTCCAATTCCTCGAGAAGGACACCTCGGAAAGCTTAGTTATCGCCGCCACGAACCATCCCGAGCTTTTGGACAGAGCCCTCTTCAGACGTTTTGATGACATCATCGAATTTGCTGCCCCAAGCCGCGAACTGGCAGAAGCGTTAATGAAGAGCCGCCTCGCCAATTTTGATTTGCGCGTCCTGCGTTGGAGCGAGTTATTAGCTGAAGGAGAAGGATTGAGTCAGGCCGAACTCGTGCGCGCTAGCGATGACGCAGCCAAGGACGCAGTTCTGGCTGAGTCCAGCACCATAGCCCACGACCGGCTGCTTGCCGCCATCCGTGAGCGGAAGAGGACTCACCCTTCTGACTCGCACTGATGCCGGAATATCCACACAATCGCCATCACATCTTTCTACACGGTCGAGCTGCCAGCGAGGCGTATGTCGGCCCCAGCGCGCCCCGGACGTATTCAATCCCACCCCGGAACCGCGAGGAGCACGCGCAACGTCTCGCAGCAGACCTAATGCAAGCTCTCGCATCGGCGAATCAATTTGCGAACGTCACCGTGCAACATGCACCCCACGAGACGCCTGGTTATTATCTTGACTTCGCTCTGAGACCGCAAAGCCTGGAATTCATTCAAGGTCTTGAGAACCGACAACAAGGTATCGAGCTGCTATCGGTCAAGACCTACGACCCTGACGGTGAGATTCACGCAACTGTATTCGTTCCTTCTGGGGCGGAGAAGTTCTTCCTCAAGAGAATTGAGATCTATCGAACCGAAGACACGAAGAAGGGCAAGCCCAAGAACGAAAGACTTATCGCAAGCATCGATAGTGTCAGCGTAGCTATCGTGCGTTCGATGTTCACCGATTCTCCCGACCGCTTCCCAGTTGAAGATGTCCCGGTCTGGTGGGAGGTCTGGCTGCGAAAGGCCGCATCTGACGCTTTTATGAACGCGGCTGCGGTTATGAGGGTGCGGGTGAATCCGACGGAGCGCCTAACCTTTCCCGAGCGCGAAGTTGTTCTTGCGAACGCAACCGTCAGCGAGATGGCGAGTCTAATGACGAGCACGGGTGCCATTGCTGAACTGCGCATCGCATCGGACAGCCCAGCACTGTTTCTCGGATTTCAAAACTTCGAGCAAGCCGCGTGGACGCGCGATCTCGCCGAGAGACTTCGACTTCCAAGCGCCGATGCTCCGGCAGTGTGTATTCTCGACAGCGGCATTACTCACACCCACACACTATTGTCCTCTTCTCTTCGGTCAGCAGACGCCCACACGTACGATCCCACGTGGGGGACGGGCGATAGTGCAGCTTGGCAAGGCCACGGGACCACGATGGCGGGCGTGGCCTTGTACGGAGATCTCCAAAGTCGATTGCTGAATGGCGGTCCGGTTTTTCTCCAACATGGACTTGAGTCCGTCAAGATGCTCAATCCGTCGGGCATCCAACATGACCCTATGTTGTACGGCGCCGTAACGCGCGAATGTGTCGCCCGGCCAGAAGTCCAAGCACCAAACCGGCGTCGCGCTATCTGCATGGCAGTTACCAGTAACACTCCCGCACCCGGCGGCCGGCCCTCCTCGTGGTCAGCGGAGCTCGACGCTTTAGCTTATGGGGATGGGGCGAACGAACGTTTGATTCTTGTCTCTGCCGGTAACATCGCAAGAGAAGACATTGATCCTAACCGCTACCCAGGCAGGAATGATGAGCAGCCCATCCAGAGCCCGGCCCAGGCTTGGAATGCACTGACGGTTGGATCCTACACCGAGAAAACTGCCATTACCGACGCCCAATTTCGTGGCTGGAACTCCATAGCGCCTGCGGGCGAGATCGGTCCAGCGAGCCGGACTTCCGTTCGATGGCACAAACAGTGGCCGGTGAAACCGGACGTGGTGAGCGAGGGTGGGAATTGGGCGTCAGACGGAAACAGTGTCGATTCCCCGAGCGACCTCGGCCTCCTCACGACATATTATCAGCCCACGGTTCAGCAATTCACCACGATCCACGATACGAGCACGGCTACCGCAACAGTTGCGGAGATCACAGGGAAAATGTTGGCGGCACGGCCTGATCTTTGGCAAGAGCGTTCGCGGACTCGTCGTCCACTCAGCAAAATGGACGCCCTCAATGCGCAGCAGGATGGATGCTGCTACCTCACAAGCACAGAGAGTAGCAGTATTAAGAAGGTACGGATTTGGCGTTCCGGACTACACCCGCACGCTCCTCAGCTCGATAAACGATGTCACCCTTGTAGCACAAGACCGCCTTAGGCCGTTCCGGCGCGCGGGGGCCGGTAATATAGTCAGCCACCACATGAACCTTCATCGGTTGCCGTGGCCTAGGGCGGAACTTCAAACACTCGGTGCAACTGAAGTCGAGGCTAGGGTGACTCTTTCTTACTACGTTGAACCGAATCCGGGTGAGCGTGGTTGGATCCGACGCCACCGATACGGTTCCCATGGGCTGCGCTTAGCGGAAGACCGGGCCCAGATGACATTCGTAATCCGCCCAAGTGCTTTTACATGGCGGAAGCTTTTGCCAGCTGTTATGTTTTTGCCAGCGTACGCGCACCTCGCGTGCCCGGGCCATGAAACTGCAAGCGCCATGGTCAGACGCAAATAATCGAGATGAACACGATCAAGACAATCCTCTGTTGCCTTCTGCTGACAATCGGAGCCACGGCGCAGAGTGCTCGTGACAAAGACGATCCCCAGTCGACCAAGTTGGTCGTGCTCGAGCACCTCTGGAACGAGGCGCAGGTTCATCGTGACGAGCGCGCATTGGAAGGCATGATCGCCGATTCTTTCTCCAACACCGAATGGGACGGCGAGGTCAGCGAGCGCGGCAAGTTCCTGGCCGACATCAAAGACCCGAAGTTCAAGCCTGACTTGGTCACCATCCAGGATGTGAAGGTGAACCTGTATCACAATACCGGAGTGGTGACCGGCTACTATCACACCAAAGGTTCCTACAACGGCAAACCCTACGACCACCTCGGCCGCTTCACCGACACCTGGGTCTTTGAAGACGGCAAGTGGGAGTGCGTAGCCAGCCACACCAGCCTGCTGAAGAAGTAGCGTTCAAAATATGGGCCAAACGGCCTAGCTTAAGGGATCATTCTGAGGCACCTCGCTTTCGCCAGCGAGGCGAAGGGTCTTGTGCGCAGTATTTTTACCGAGCCGCGTCTCGATTGAGAACAAGTGCGAGGCGGAAGGCACGAATCACCAGACCTGATGTTTCTAAGAAATGAAAGAACGAATTGGTCGGGGCGATAGGATTTGAACCTACGACCCCCTGCGCCCAAGGCAGGTGCGCTACCAGGCTGCGCTACGCCCCGACTTCTTCGATTATAGCTGACCGCTTTCGATCAGTTGAACCCACGCCACTCGCTTCCGGAGGTATAATCTCGGGTTGACATGCAAAATCCCCGTTATGCCCTGGTGGCTTATGTTAGAAATGCCGTCGGGGAATTTGTTGAGAACCTCCGGCAGGAACTTCATCCCGATCTGCCCCATCTGCCCGCTCATGTGACCATCCTTCCCCCTCGCCGGTTGCAGGGTGGGGAACTGGCGGCGCTGGAGACTCTCGAAGACATCTGCAGTCAGGCTCAGCCTTTCGAGGTCACTCTCGGGGACGTCGAAACTTTCATCCCCGTGACTCCAACGGTTTTCATCCGGGTGGCCCACGGCGCCCGCCGCATGCACGAACTGCATGATCGATTGAACACCCAGGCGCTCGCTTCCGTCGAGGAGTGGCCTTACATGCCGCACCTGACGATCGTGAAAGTCAGCACCGAGGAACTGGCGCAGAAGGCGTATATTTTCGCCCGTGACCGTTGGGCGATGTTCGAGGGCAGCCGTCATATCCCGCTAAGCGAGCTCACCTTCGTACGTGAGCAGGAACAGAATCGTTGGGTGGACTTGGCTGGAATCCCGCTGGGCCGCAGCCTGGTTCGCCCGTGAAGCGGTGAATCGCCCGGCGTTGTCGTACACGCGCAGGATCCTTCGGGACTGGAAGTCCCTCAGGATGACGTCAAGACAATGACGAAAAATGACATCACAGGGGAGAAGGGCCAGCCTCACACTCTTCCACCCGGCACGTGACCTTCTGATTGTCCAGATTCCCGCCTCCATCGGTAGGTCATGTCCCTAAGTACAAATCCCTCCCGTGCGTTGCTAAGCACTCAAGGCGAGCGTAAACAGGAAGTTGGACTCGCTGTGCAAGCCGCCTCGGGCACCCTTCCCCAGCGAATTCAGAGTGGGCTTCTGGAGGTTTCATGCAGATTGGGGTCTACGGAGCAGGGTACTTAGGTACAGTCGTTTCCGCCTGTCTGGCGGACTTCGGCACCCCCGTCAGCTGCTGTCATCCCGATAGCTCACAGATGGTCGCGATGGCCCAGGGCAACGTCCCGTTTCACGAAAAGAACCTTACCGAAGTCATCAAGCGTAACGTGCGCTCCGGGCGGCTGGCGTATTCGACCGACATCGAATCCTTTGCCCGTAAAGCGCAAGTGATCTTTCTGGCCGAGGACAGCCCGCAGCATCTGACCGATCTGGCGATTCGCATCGCGCGCGCAGCCCCTAAGCCTTCGATCCTCACAATCGTAACTCCGGTACCAGTGGGCACTGCGTCAGCGGTCGAAAAAAGGATTGCGGAGGCTGGCTTGCGGGCCACAATCGTTTCGCAGCCCATGTTCTTTACGCCGGGATGCGCGATTGAAGACTTCAATTGGCCGGACCGCATCATTCTGGGCACTGATTCGAACGACGCCGTGCTGGCTATCAAACAGATTTTCCATTCCCTGGTGATGCGCGGAGTCCCCGTGATCGTAACCAATCACGAGACGGCCGAACTGGTGCGAGAATCCGCAACTGCTTTTGTGGCCACCAAGATTTCGTTCATCAACGAGCTGGCGAGTTTGTGTGAACGGGTGAACGCGGATGCGGTCAGCCTTTCACTTGCTCTGGGCTTGGACAAGAAGATCGCACCCCGCTGCCTTCAGCCCGGAGCCGGGATGGGTGGTTTGTTCGCGGAGTCCGATATGGATTCGCTGGCCGACTTGGCCCAGCGTAACGGAGTGTCGCTCAAGGTTTTGAGTGCCGCGCGCGAGGTGAATCACGGCCTGGCCGATCAGGTGATCGAAAAGATTTCGAGGTGCGTCCAGTCGGTTCAGAATAAGGACGTAGGAATCCTGGGCCTGGCTTTCAAGCCCAATACCAATTCCGTCGCTGGTTCTTCGTCGGTGCGGCTGGCCAAGAACCTGATTGCTCAAGGTGCGCGGGTGCGGGCCTACGATCCCGTCGCCCTGCCGGACGCGCGCCTCGAACTGAATGGATCGGTGTTTTACTGCGAATCGCCCTACGCCGCGGCCGAAGGGGTGGATGCCTTAGTGGTCGGCACCGGGTGGCCTGAATTTCGCGGACTCGATTTCAACCGCATCAAGCAGATGCTTCGCCGCCCCCTCATCGTGGATACAAAAAACCTCCTCGACTTCGTCCGCCTGCGCGCCATGGGATTCGAGTACGTCGGCGTAGGGCGCGCATAACCAGCGTTCGCATTTCATAGTCTTCAATCTCTATCAATCCCAATCGCCGCCATCATCCTGAGGGACGCAGTCCCGAAGGATCTGGCGCGTAGTAACGAAAGCCGCCGGTGTGGTCGGAGCGCGCACGGCACTCCGTCCGAGTTGTTATAATCGCAAGTACGCGGTGGGAGTAGCTCAACTGGCAGAGCACCGGACTGTGGCTCCGGACGTTGCGGGTTCGATTCCCGTCTCCCACCCCAGAATTTAGCCCCTGGAGAGATCCCGGGCGCCAACGGTCCTTCCTAAGAATCTGAGGCGCGCCCTACATCGTTTCCGCATACGCGAATGGCCTGTCTCCGCTGCTTTTCCAGAAGTACCAAAGAATGATCACACTCGCGACCGCGGCGTAGGCACACCACAATGAGGTGAACGCGTAACGCTTAAAAGCCATCACGACCAGTAGAATCGCCAGGTTCGCGGCGCCGAAAATCACCATGTCCTTGACCTTCGAAAAGAAGAGCGAGCCGCAGGTTGCAATCACGTAGAGGACGGCAACCGTCATATTGTTTGTGGCTGGGTTGATGTACACGAGGCTATTCCCCTTGATGTAGACCTGGAAAGAATACGCGGTGAGCCCCCACAGGATGTAGAGCGCGGTCGCGGTGCCAATCGCCAGAAACGGCAGCATTCGCCTGCGACTCTTGACGTTCGGCTCGAACAGCAACACGCTCAGCGGCAGAATAAATGGCAGAAGCCCCTGGGCATAAAGCATGAACGCCGCACCCATGTTGTGAGCAATCGTGGGCGAAAGAATGCCGTCCAAGCCGAGCCAGACGAATCCTTCCATAAATTGATGAACTGCGAAGAGTGCGGGCAGGGCGGCAAAGAGGAGTTCGCGCCTGTGTTTCACTTTCGTCAGTGTCACTACGCCGATCGTCCCCAGAACTCCGCTGCCCACAAAGTTAGCTGTCGCTGAGAAACACATGTCCCCGTCCCCTTGTCGCGTAACATCATACGGCCTTTACCTTCAGGCTGCAGAGGTCAGAGGGGCGACGGTCATCGTCACTGTGATTCCGTGATCCGCGGACGGTGCCAGTTCGACTGCATTTTCCAAGATGTTGCCGCCTTCGACGCAAACCATGTCCTGCCATTCGTCATCGCCCAGATCGGATAATGCGCGCGCTCCCTCGGCCCACGGATTCCAGATCACGGTGGAGTCTGAATTCTGCTTGGTCACCTGGACGGTACGATTGAGGACAGGATCGATCAACTGCAGCGGGTTCTGGGTATTCATATAGGCGTTGTCGGTTGGCGAACTTATGACCACGTCGCCATTCTGCTTTTTCTTCTTGTTCGAGTCGGTGTTGTCCAGATAGGTGACGCCATCCAACCCGCGGACGCGAACCTTGCGCACGTCTCCCACCTTGTAATAAGTATGCAAGGCCTCTTCAAAGCGGAACGGCTTGACGCCCGTATTGGTTACTGTGAGCTCGAGTTTCAATTCGCTCCCGAAAGTCACACGATAGAGCAGTCGGAAATCAGCAGGCCACCATCGTTGTGTGTCTGGGTCGCTCTGTGTCGACATGCTGATGGTGACGCCGTTGCCATTTTGCTCGATGGAGTCAAGCGTCCATATTTTTGTTCGAACGACACCATGCGCCGGGGCGTGGGAATCATCAGCTTTGGCTCGAAACCAGGGAAAGCAGATCGGTATGCCGCCGCGAATGGCTTTCCCTTCTTCCCAACGAGCTTGACGGCTCAGGAAAATGGCTTCCTCGGCGTCGGCCGGCTTCCAGGAAGTCACTTGCGCGCCGTGCAGATGCATCTCTCCGTCGCACAGTGGCGCGGTTACGCGGACCTCGGGTAGTCCGGCGTCGTCGGCCAAAACCTGCGCGCGGCCCGGGATTCCTAGGCGGCTATTGAGCTCCTTGATTGTGAGTCCGGTGTGCTCCATAAGTTGCGGCATGCAAGCGCGAGGATTTCGTCAGGTTCAAACGGAGTCTACGGGTGATCGCTGAATGGCACAACTGGGACTTTTCGTAGTTGGGAGTAACTGGGCGGCTGGCCGGTGCGAGGTTATTTTAACTTGGATTTCCATCCGTGGATTCTTATCTTTAATCTTGTCGCTTCTTATGGCTTTGTCTTTGGCCTCCTAGTTTTGCTAGTGGTGCAAGCTCCCGGCATCAAATATAAATTCAGCCTGAATTCTTGAGTCAGCCGGGCACACCTACTTTTACCCATGGCTACGTGATTCGAGGCAGACATGGAACCTTCAGCAAACCCGAAACGCATTCTCATCCTCGGCGGTGGTTTTGCCGGCGCTTACACCGCGGTGTACCTGCAGAAGGCGCTGTCCGGAACGCCGGACGTTGAAGTGATGCTGGTGGCGCAGGAGAATTTTGTACTCTTTACGCCAATGCTCCACGAGGTCGCTGGAAGCGACGCCGCAGCCACGGACGTGGTTCAACCGCTGCGAAAAATGCTACGGCACACGAACGTCTTGATCGGAGACCTCGAATCCGTTGACCTCGAAAAAAAACAGGTGCGAGTCCGGCAAAGTAATTTGGTGCACCATCGCGACTTGACCTACGATCACCTCGTTTTGGCATTGGGGTCGGTGTCGAATTTCTACCACACGCCTGGGATCGAAGAGCATGCATTGACCATGAAGACGCTGGGCGACGCGCTGGCGGTGCGGAATCGGGCCATTGATGCGCTGGAGCTGGCGGACGGCGAACCGGATGAAGCGCTCCGCAAGGCCATGATGACGGTAGTTGTAGTGGGCGCCGGTTTCGCCGGGGTTGAGACCGTAGGGGCAGTGAACGACCTGATGCGGGAGGCGTTGAAGTTTTATAACAACTTGAACGAGAACATGCTCCGAATTGTTCTGGTCGACGCCGGCAAAATGATCCTTCCAGAGTTGGGCGAGAGCCTCGGCCGTTATTCGGAGATCCAGCTTGGCCGGCGTGGCGTTGAAATTCATATGAACACTGCAGTTAAGGGTTACGACGGGAAGGAAGTCGTCCTCGGGGACGGTACCAGAATCGCCAGCAAGCTCATTATTTGGACTGCGGGCATCACGCCGGTCCCCATCGTCGTGAATCTGCCGTGCGGCAAAGAGCGCGGTCATGTCATCGCCAACGAATATCTTCAAGTGCCAAGCTGGCCGGGGCTTTGGGCGTTAGGGGATTGCGCGCAAGTGCCCGATTTGACAAACCCGGGAAAGTTTTGCCCACCGACGGCGCAGCATGCCACGCGACAAGCTCCCGTGGTGGCTCACAATATTGTGGCGACCATGCGTGGCCAGCCTCTGAAACCGTTCAAGTTCAAAACCCTGGGCTTGCTTGCCACCATCGGACGACGCACCGGCGTGGCGGAGATCATGGGCTTCCATTTCTCGGGAATTATTGCCTGGGCGATGTGGCGCGCCATTTACCTGGCCAAGCTTCCCGGCATGCAAAAGAAAGTTCGCGTGTTACTCGATTGGACGCTCGATCTGTTTTTCTCGAAGGACATCGTGCAATTGCGGGCATTGCCGTCGCCGACCTTGTCTGGCGTGAAAGGTAGTCCGGCTGTCCTGGTCAATGATAAAACATCTCCCGCAGGCGAACGCAGGGAGAAGATTGCATGATCTTCGACCTGGTAAATAAACGGCTGCTGCGGGACTCAAATTAGAGAATCGCGACGAGAAGCACTGGCTGCAGACCATGTACCGTCAATGGGGACTCAAAATGATTGTTGTTCTCTGCTGGTTCGGGACAGCCTCGTTTGCTGGGGCTGCCGACCCGCCGTTGAGCCCTACGAATATCTTTGCGCCAGCGTCCACGCCGGCGAACACAATTTTTGGCCTCTCTGTTTTTGTGCTGGCCGTTACAGCAACAATATTTGTCGTCGTGTTCAGCCTTCTGGCGTATGCGGTCGTGCGATTCAGGAAAAGGACGGATGACGACGGCCGAGAGCCGCCACAAGTTTACGGCAGCAATCAAGTGGAGCTGGCGTGGACCGTTATTCCGGTGCTCATCGTAGTGGCGCTGTTCATGGCGACGGCGCGAGTGATCGGCAGCGTACAAAAAGCTGCCCAGCCTAGCAACGCAATCGAGGTGATTGCTATCGGCCATCAGTTTTGGTGGGAGTATCGCTATCCGGCGCTTCATGTCGTGACTGCGAATGAACTGCACGTTCCGGTGAGCGACCCGGAGCATCCTACTCCGACCTTCATCAGATTGCTTTCGGCTGATACGGATCACAGCTTCTGGGTTCCGCGCCTCAATGGCAAAACGGACCTGATTCCCAACCATCCGAACAGCATGTGGATTGATCCGCATGAAACCGGGCTTTATCTGGGACAGTGCGCCCAGTATTGCGGAACGCAGCACGCCAAGATGCTGCTGCGAGTTTATGTTCAGACGCGAGACGAGTTTGATCGTTGGATTCAGGAACAAGGTCAACCCGCCCACTTGAGCGACACAGCTTCCGAGGGACAACACATTTTCGAGACAACTGCGTGCATCAACTGCCATGCGGTTGCAGGAACTGTGGCGGATGGGCGCTTTGGGCCCGATCTGTCGCACCTGATGAGCCGGGATACGATTGCCGCGGGAGCCGTGCCGAATACGGCAGAGAATCTTCGGCGCTGGATTCGAAATCCTGACGCCATAAAGCCAGGATCGCGAATGCCGGCGATGGAGTTGAGCGATCGAGAACTGGATGCCGTGACAGCCTATCTGACGACGCTTCGCTGAGCGAGTTGAGGAGGAAAACTTTCGATGTCGACTGATTCAATCGCTTTGCCCGGGAGTTACGAGGCTTCTCGGCCGCTCGTCGATCGGCTTCACGAGTGGGTGACCACGGTTGATCACAAGCGGCTGGGAATTCTGTACATCCTTTTTGCTTTGTTCTTTCTCGTGGTCGGCGGGATTGAAGCGACGATCATGCGTATCCAGCTCATCCGCCCGCAGAATGACTTCGTCTCGCCTGAAGTGTTTAACCGGATGTTCACCATGCACGGAACCACGATGATTTTCTTCGTGGCCATGCCGCTCGTTTTCGGATTTGCGAATTATCTAGTACCGCTTATGATTGGCGCGCGAGACATGGCATTTCCGCGTCTCAATGCTTTTAGTTTTTGGCTGTCGGCATTTGGAGGTCTTCTTCTTTACTTCAGCCTGGTGGGAGCGAATGGCCTGTACGGGGCGGGGAATGCTCCGGATGTGGGATGGTTTGCTTACGCTCCCTTGACGGCGCAGACGTTCTCTCGCGGGCACAGCACGGATTTCTGGACGCTGGCGGTTTTGGTTTCGGGCTTTGGAAGTATCGGCACGGCGATCAATATCTTGACTACGATCTTGTGCCTGCGCTGCCCCGGCATGAAGCTGGGGAAAATGCCGCTGCTCGCTTGGCTGAATCTCGTAATGGCCGGTCTGGTGCTGCTTGCGATTGGTCCACTGACCGCGGCACAAATCATGCTGAGCCTTGATCGCTACCTTGGCGCACATTTTTTCGACACGCAGGCCGGGGGGTCAGCCGTCATCTGGATGCACTTCTTCTGGATCTTCGGGCATCCCGAAGTGTACATTCTCGTAATTCCGGCGTTCGCCGTCGTTTCTGAAATCATTCCGGTATTTTCCCGCAAGGCGATGTTTGGATATCCGATCATGGTGGCCGCGACCGTGGCCATTGGCTTTTTGAGTATGGCCGTTTGGGCTCATCACATGTTCACCGTCGGGATGAGCTCGAACGCAAATACATTCTTTGTGCTTTCGACCATGGCCATTGGAGTTCCCACAGGGATCAAGATATTTAACTGGCTAGCCACGATGTGGGGCGGAAAGATTCACTTCCAGGCGCCCATGCTATTTTGCATTGCGTTTCTGTTTCAGTTCTTGATTGCTGGCCTTACCGGGATCATGTTGAGTGCAGCGCCCTTCGATTGGCAACTCGGCAATTCCTATTTTGTGGTTGCGCACTTTCACTACGTGATCGTGGGCGGAATCCTGTTCGCTCTTTTCGGGGCGTTCTACTACTGGTTCCCGAAGATGACAGGAAGAATGTATGACGAAACCGTAGGTAAGCTGCACTTCTGGCTGTTCGTCATAGGATTTCACCTGACGTTTGACTTCATGCATGTTCCCGGATTGTTGGGCATGCCACGAAGAATTTATACCTACGAGCCCGGCCGCGGCTGGGATACTTGGAATCTGATTGTGACGATCGGAGTGTTTTTTCAAGGGCTGAGTATTTTGATATTTGTCGGCAACCTGCTGTGGTCCCGCGTCAAGGGGAAACATTCCGGCAGCGATCCCTGGGACGCGTGGACATTGGAGTGGACCACCAGTTCACCGCCGCCGGCGTATAACTTCGCGACAATTCCGACCGTGAAGAGTCGGCGTCCGCTGTGGGACCTCAAGCATCCGGAAGATCCTGACTGGAAGTACGAATAGCCGAGGAAAATGCAATGAGCGCGAACGTAATGACGATGCCGCAGAGAGAACGGACCTGGGAGCTACCCTCGCGCGGACACGTAGCGATGTTTGCGCTGATCGTCGCCGAGTCTGCGATTTTCGTCATCTTCGTCGTCGCTTACCTTTTCTATCTGGGCAAGAGTCTGACCGGACCCACGCCAAAGCAAGTTCTCGAAGCACCGATCTTTTACAGCATCTGTTTGCTTTCCAGCAGCATCACGATTCACTTGGCGGTGAAGGCCCTCCGTGCAGGGGACATCCGGACTTTCAGAGCCTGGTGGTTCGGGACGATCGCTCTGGGCGCAGCTTTTCTTTACGGAACCGCGCACGAATGGCATCGGCTTATTTATAAAGATGGACTGACCATCAGCACGAACCTGTTCGGGACAACCTACTATTCCCTGGTCGGCCTGCATGGGTTTCACGTGATCGTGGGCCTCATTTGCCTCTCCACAGTAATGGCGTTCGCGTTGCTTGGGGACGTTCAGCAACAGCACACGTATCGCGTCGACGTATTGTCTCTCTACTGGCATTTTGTGGATGTGGTATGGGTTGTGGTCTTCACGGTGGTTTACATCATTGGACGATGAGGACGACGGGTATGACCTCGGATCGGGTGAACACACGAGCGGATGCGCCGGGCAAAATTGAATTGCCGGCGCCGACGGCGTGGCCGATTGTCGCGGCGTTTGGCGTGGCCCTGTTATTCGCTGGACTGGTGACGACGGCGACGGTCAGCATCCTGGGTGCAATCCTGACTGTCATTGGATGGGTCGGATGGTTTTGCGACGTACTGCCGCACGAGAAGCACGAATCTGTTCCGGTTTCAGCCGAAGTGATACCCATCGTCACGACGCGCCCCGGAGTGGCGCGAGTGGATTTGATTACCCACGAACCACACCGGGCACGGCTGCCCCTTGAAATCTATCCAATTTCCGCCGGAGTGAAAGGTGGTTTGGCGGGGAGTGTTGTGATGGCGGTTCTCGCTGTAGTTTACGGAATCGTTGCGTACCACAGCATCTGGTATCCAATTAACATTCTGGCCACCGGATTTTTCCCCGCGCTGGAGACCACCGAGCAGATCTCGGCCTTTCATTTCGATGCTTTCATCATCGCATCTATCGTCCATTTGATTACGTCGTTGCTGGTCGGGCTCCTTTACGGCGCCATGCTTCCGATGTTTCCGCGACGCCCTATTTTGTTGGGAGGCGTGATCGCTCCCATTTTATGGACCGGTTTGCTGCACAGCGCTCTGCAGTTGTTGAATCCCGCGCTCAGCGACAGGATTAACTGGGCGTGGTTCGTGGTTACTCAAATGGGATTCGGCATCGTGGCTGGCATCGTCGTCTCAAAGCAAGAGCGGGTGCGTACCTGGCAGCATCTACCTTTCGCGATTCGCGCCGGCATGGAGGCGCCGGGCGCGATGGACGAGAAGAACGAAGAGGACCATCGGCCATGAAGGGGCAAGCTACCTTACTTATTTTCGCAATGGCCGCCCTGGTGGCCTGCCTTGGATGTAATAGTGCACCGGGCCGGCCCGGCCCCGATTCTGAGGTTATCCCGCCCGACCAGATCATGGAGTTTAATGTTCTCTACGCGAGCAACTGTTCGGGATGTCACGGCGCGAACGGCAAAGGAGGAGCGGCGGTTTCTCTCAGCGATCCTGTCTTTCTCGCCATCGCGGACGATACCGTGATTCGCCGCGTCGCCACTAACGGCGTGCCCGGCACATCGATGCCGGCATTCGCGAGGAGCGCAGGCGGCATGCTTACTGACAAGCAAATCGACGCCATCATCACCGGAATCCGCTCGTGGGCGAAACCGGATGCTATGCCCGGCGTCAGCCCTCCTCCTTATGCAGTGCAGCCTACTGGCGATCCGCATCGCGGCGCAGATGTGTACGCGACCTACTGCTCGGCCTGCCATGGTCCTGACGGTAAAGGAGGCGAGAAAGCCAGTTCGATCGTAAGCGGGTCATACCTCGCTTTAGTGAGCGATCAGGACCTGCGAACGAATGTGATTGTCGGACGGCCAGAGTTGGGTGCTCCGGACTGGCGCGGTGACGTGCCTGGTCGACCGATGTCAACGCAAGAAATCTCTGACGTCGTCGCCTGGCTGGCGGCACAGCGGCCACAGTTCCCGGGCCAACCATATCCAAAAACGTCGATGGACCGCGCTGCGGGAGGGCTTCCATGACTGCGACCGACGGAGTATCAAGACGCGCGATGCTGGTTAAACTGGGATTGTTCCTGAATGGTGTTGTCGGCTTGATTCTGGCAATACCGATTGTGCGCTACATCCTTTCGCCCGTCGCTCACGCGCGCAAGATTGGCTATGAGTCGTGGCTGTCTCTGGGCGATCTGCAGCAATTTCCCGCGGGTCAGACCCGGCTGGCCACATATCGAAATCCAGTGGTGAATCCCTGGGATGGAGAAACCGCGGATATTGCCTGCTGGGTCCGAAATGTCGACGGGGAGAATTTCCAGGTCTTTGCCATCAATTGCGCTCACCTTGGATGCCCGGTTCGCTGGTTCCCGCAATCGAACCTCTTTATGTGTCCGTGCCACGGCGGCGCTTACTATCAGGATGGTTCGCGCGCTTCCGGGCCTCCGCCACGCGGTCTCTTTACTTATCACTACAAGGTGGCGGACGGAAAACTGTTCATCAAGGCTGGCGAAATGCCGACCACGGGGAGTTCAACCGCGAGTAGGGCCGGTGCGAGGAATACATGCGCGTGATCAGGGAAGTCTGGGGGTGGCTTGATCAACGGCTTCAGCTTGGCGCGGAGATTCGCGAAACCGCCGAGCATCGCGTGCCGCGCGAGACTGCAAGTTGGTTTTATGTTTTCGGAAGTGCTGCGTTGACCTGCTTCATGCTTCAGATTGTCACCGGGATTCTCCTGGCTCTCATTTATGTGCCTTCCGCCGGAGAGGCCTGGAACAGCCTGCAGATTCTCAATCACGGTATTTCGCTGGGTTGGTTCATTCGAGGATTGCACGGTTGGGGCTCGAATTTCATGGTGGCGATCGTCCTGATCCATATGGTGCAGGTCTTCCTTTTCGGAGCGTACAAATTTCCGCGAGAGTTGACCTGGATGATTGGCGTGTTCCTCTTGCTGATGACGCTCGCCATGGCCTTCACCGGCCAGGTACTGCGATTCGACCAGGACGCCTATTGGGGATTGGGAATTGGGGCATCGATTGCGAGTCGAGTGCCAGTGATTGGGCCCTGGGCTGTGAATCTTATGCTGGGCGGCCCGATTATTGCGGGTGCGACACTTTCCCGGTTTTTCGCGGTGCACGTTTTTGTTGTTCCAGGACTGCTGATCGCATTCGTTGGCGTGCATCTACTTATGGTGTTGAAACTGGGAGTGAATGAGTGGCCCATGCCTGGGCGGATCGTGCGGCGCGCCAGCTATCTGCAGGAATATCACGAGCTGACGCATAAAGAAGGCGTTCCATTCGTGCCGTACGCGGTTTGGAAAGACGTCTTCTTTTCAGGCTTCATTCTTCTTTCGATCGCCGCGTGCGCTGTCTTTCTTGGGCCATTCGGTCCGAGCGGTCAGCCCGACCCGACGATTATTCAGACAGCTCCGCGTCCGGATTTCTTTTTCCTTTGGCTTTATGCAGTCTTGTCATACCTACCGCCATCGGCAGAAACTCCGATACTCATGATTGGGCCTGCAATCGGAATTGTTGCGCTGTTGCTGCTCCCGTTTATCGCTGGCGAAGGTGAGAAGAGCTGGAAGCGCCGGCCCATTGCCGTTCTCACGATTCTGTTGGTTGCGGTAATGCTGGGCAGTTTGACACAGTTGGGCCTGCATACGCCCTGGAGTCCGATTATGGACGCGTGGAGCAGCGTGCCGATCCCCTCTGAATATTTGCAAGGACGCACTGCTCTCGAGCGCCGGGGCGCTCTGGTTTTCCAGGCCAAGCAATGTCGCAACTGCCATTCACTTGACGACATGGGCGGTAAGCGCGGACCGGCGCTCGACCGCGTCGCGCTTCGCCTCACGCAGGACCAACTGATCCGCCAAGTGATCCAGGGCGGCGGAAATATGCCAGCCTACGGAAAAAACTTGAACCCGGCTGAGACGACGGCGCTGGTGGCGTTTCTCGAGACGTTGCATCCAGCAGGACAGCCTCCGGCCGGGAACGCTGCACACGCCGCAATGCTCGGCGCGAGCGTTGCGGGATCACCGTCCACGGGCCCCTGAGGTCGCCTATGTCTCCCGCGATCCAAACCGTATTGCAATCGTGGGTTTTCCCGGTGCCGGTTACACTTTGTCTGGTCATCACGGCGGTCGTCTACCTGCGAGGTTGGCATCGCCTGCATGGCCTTCTTCCGAACGTGATATCGGTTTGGCACCAGATTGCTTTCATGAGTGGGCTATTCGCCCTCTGGATCGCTGTGGGATCTCCTCTCGCAGCTTTTGATGATGAACTACTTTCGATCCACATGATTCAGCACATCCTTCTCATGGCAGTTGCTCCACCTTTGATTTTGTTGGGAGCGCCTGCCCTGCCACTTCTGCACGGGCTGCCGAAGATCTTCGTTCGTTCCGGCTTGGGTCTGGTTCTGCGCCGGCCACCGGTGCAATGGGTGGGGCACACACTGACCCACCCTGTATTCTGCTGGCTGGCTGCTACCGTCACTTTGATTGGTTGGCACTCTCCGGCTGCTTTTGAATTTGCGCTGCGTTCGAATTTTTGGCACGAGATCGAACACACGTGCTTTTTTGTGACCTCGATTTTGTTCTGGTGGCCTGTCATCCAGCCGTGGCCGAGCGTAGCGAAGTGGCCACGATGGTCGATTCCGCTCTACCTTTTTATTGGAATGATGGCAAACGACGCGTTATCGGCGTTTCTTGCCTTCTGCGATCGGGTTCTGTACCCCTCGTATGCATCCGCTTCCCCACTCTTCGCAATTTCGCCGCTTGACGACCAGGCTCTGGCGGGCGCTTTGATGTGGGTCTTTGGGAGCTTTGTTTATCTCATCCCGGCGGTTGCCATCACGCTTCAGATGCTCTCGCCTCGTGGCTCATATCGCCCCAATTCTTACGATTGTAGCCCGGAATCGCCTACAGCCGCTTGATGATTACGGCTGTCAGGTCATCCTGTTGTTTGGTTCCGTTGGAGAATTTCGTAACCGCGTTGTAGAGTTGCGCGATAATCTCCGGCGGAGCGAGTTGTCGTGAGGCGCGAATTGCTTCTTCCATCCGCTCGACACCAAATTGTTCGCCTTGATCGTTTTCCCATTCGAAGAAGCCATCTGTGGGCAAGATCACCAGATCGCCCGGGCCGAGCCGAAGCTGTGCTGGCGGATCCGAGCGGAAGAAAGGAAGGATGCCGAACGGAACAGCTTGCGGGCTCACATCGATGAATCGATCTTCGGCGCGGGAATAAATAAAGAGTGGGCCATGGCCCGCGGAGAGGATTTGCAGCTCCGAACTATCAGGTCTGCACACAGCAGCCACGAAGGTGACAAAGCGTCCGGTCTGAAGGTCAGCGCCGAGGGCTTGATTGATGTGCTCGAAGGCTCCCATCAGGTCGTGATCCATGCTGAAGCTGGAGCGTGCGTATGCATGGCAGATCGCGGCAACTAGCGCCGGGCCGATGCCGTGGCCGGTGACGTCAGCCAGGCTCACGACCAGTTTCCCGTCGCGTTGTGCCTTCCAGTCGAAATAATCGCCTCCGGTATCGTCCGCGGGCTGTTCCATCCGGCGATGTCAAACCCTGCAATCTGGGGGCGTTCTTTTGGAAGAAGAGACTGCTGGATGGATCGTGCGACTTGTAGATCGTGCTCAACCGCTTCCAGCTTGCGTTTGGTTTCCGCTTCGCGAAGAGCCGCCTCGACGTGCTTGTGGATTTGTCCCGCGACGGCGGCAGCGATCAAACCGCCGATCAGAAGAATAATGGCATTCAGGCTGACGCTGGTCTGCGTCACTGGCGCTGGCAATCCGGGAACCGGAGGACGCCAGCCGAGGTACAGAGCAGCAGCAAAGTAGGTAACACACGCGACCACTCCGGAAAGCAGGCAGATTCCGGGATTCAACCGCAAAGTTGAAAGAATGATGAAGATAAAGAAAACCAGCACTGCGGGGGTCGCCAGCGGCCGATAGGCGGGCTCGTACTGTTCGCTGGTAAGGAAGGCGATTGCGAACGCCGGGATGGAAGTCTCCAGAATTGTGCTGAGAACCCAGAATCCAGGAGGAAGACTGCGCTGCGATCTCAGGGCGAGATTTACGCGCCACAACATCCATACTTCGTAAATTATGATCGAGGCCGCCAACCCAAATTGCCAGGCCCATGGAGTGGTATTGGAAACCGTGCGGACAACAAATACCCGCACGACCGTGACCACAATGAAAATTGCAACGACGCTCAAAACACCGCAGATGCGCAGGCGCTCGCTCTGCAGTTCGGCATGATGGAACGCAGCGGATTGAATCTCATGGGCATGGTTGTTCGGCTGGTCTTTTTTCACCACCAGAGACCTCCAAAGTCTGGAACTCTTAAGTAATGAGCTGAAGCTTGCGTTTCTCGCGGCTCAATCGGTACCGCCGAACCTGTGCCCTGACGCGGAGCACGCCGAGCATCGTTCGGTTGACCGGACGGGGGGCGTCGCCTACGCGGTCGTTGGCTCTGTGCTGGCGTAAAGCACGACCACCGAGCGCGGTCCGACCCGATAGGTGCAGCCGGGGGCGGGTGGAGCGGCTTGCCATGCGACGATGTCCCGCGGTGAATCGAGATTGGTGTCGATCCATCGGCGCCATGGATCTCGCGAACCGTTAAGCACCGCCGGCAGTTCAAAGTCGAGTGGCTCCCAGTAGGCATTTGCGATCAGATGAAAGAGCAGGTTTTCTTTTGGCAGCTCCGCTCCGAATGCGAAGCTGCGCGAGTCATCGCTCCAATCTGGTTGGTTCAGTTTTACGCCGTGCCAGGCTTTGTTCGCTGCCAGTAGCATTTGGTGCAGAGTTCTGCGTTGGAGTTCCGTCTCCAAGTCTCGCAACAGCCGCCGTTCGATCAGCAGGCAGAGGAAGCGATGCACGTCCGCATGCTTCTCCACGAGACTCCAATCGAACCAACTGGTTTTATTGTCCTGGCAGTAAGCGTTGTTGTTGCCGTACTGGGTGCGTCGTACCTCATCGCCCATGGTGATCATGGGCACGCCGAGTGAGAGCAGAGTGATGGTCAAGAAGTTCTTTACCTGCCGATTTCGCAGTTTCTCGACACGCGGATGATCGGTAGGACCCTCAACGCCACAATTCCAGCTTCGATTGTCGTTGGTGCCGTCGCTGTTGTTTTCACGGTTTTCTTCGTTGTGTTTGTAGTCGTAGGAGACAAGATCGTTGAGTGTGAAGCCGTCGTGACAGGTCACAAAGTTCACGCTCTGCTCAGCCTCACGCTCCTTGTGGCCGTAGATCTCCGGGCTACCAAGAAACCGGTCGGCGACGCGGCCTACGGAACCTGGTTCGCCACGGACAAAACTGCGAACGTCGTCGCGGAACCGGCCGTTCCATTCTTTCCAACTGTCTCCGATAAAGCTGCCGACCTGATACAAACCAGCCGCATCCCACGCCTCGGCGATGATTTTGGTTTCTGCGAGCGAGGGATCTGTGTCAATGTCCCAGAGCACGGGCGGGCTGGCCATCAACTGGCCTTGCGGATCGCGTGCCAGGATCGACGCGAGATCAAAGCGGAAGCCGTCCACGTGCATTTCCTCAACCCAGTAGCGCAAGCTGTCGACGATCATGCGACGGACGATGGAATTGTTTGCGTTGAGCGAGTTTCCCGTGCCGCTGTAGTTGGCATAGCGGGAGCGATCCTGTTCCAGAATGTAATAGGTGCTGTTGTCGAGGCCGCGGAAGCTGAACGTCGGTCCACAGTGGTCGCCTTCCGCGGTGTGGTTGTATACCACGTCGAGAATGACTTCGATTCCCGCACGATGGAGTGCTTTGACCATGTCGCGAAACTCGTTCGCCGGGCCGAGCCGGTCCTGACGTGAACTGTACGCCTGGTGCGGCGCGAAGAACGAAACCGGTGCATAGCCCCAGTAGTTGACCAGCCCCGGCGGACAATCCTGGGCATCGAATTGAAAGACAGGCAAAAGCTCAACTGCAGTGATGCCAAGTTGCTGGAGGTACGGAATCTTCTCGATCAATCCGGCAAACGTGCCGCGTATGTTTTTGGAAACACCGGAACTTGGATCGCAGGTGAAGCCGCGTACGTGCATCTCATAAATAATCGCGTGTGAAGACGGCCTCCCGAGTGGCACGTCGCCTTCCCAGTCGTATGTGCTGGGATCGATCACGACGCTCTTCATGGCGGTCGCGGCGTTGCCTTCCGCTTGTTGGGCAGCTTCGCGGCTGTAGTCCTTGGGAACCACGACACCCCTTGCATACGGGTCAAGCAGGACTTTGCTGGAATCAAATCGCATCCCGATCGAGGGGTCGTGCGGTCCGTGAACTCGATAGCCATAGATCTGACCCGGTTGTAAATCCGGCACAAAAACGTGCCAGTAGTGATAGCTCCGGTGAGTTGCCGAATCAATGGGGATCACACGTTCCGGCCGGGGATCGTCTTCGTGGTCGAAGAGCAGCAAATCCACGCAAGTCGCGGCGCGGGAGAAAATACTGAAGTTGACGCCACCTTCGCAGATGGTGCTTCCGAGGGGAGCGCTGCGGCTTCTTTTCTCGGCCATTGACGAGATTCCAGAGTCTGGTGTGACAGCGTGATCCAGCGCGACACTCATGGTTTACTTTCTGCCCAGTTGATTTTTCG
>DATHPO010000053.1:0-29124 GCA_035483835.1 Terriglobales bacterium | reverse complement strand
TCTATAAAGACTTGAAGCCGGATATCTTCATTCACCTTGCGGCGGTCGTCGGCGGAATCGGCGCGAACCGGGCTAATCCCGGTAGATTTTTTTACGACAACGCGGTGATGGGCATTAACACCATTGAAGCGGGGCGCATCGCCGGGGTTGAGAAATTTGTTTGCACAGGGACAATCTGTTCGTATCCGAAGATCACGCCGGTGCCGTTTCGCGAGGAGAATTTCTGGGACGGCTACCCGGAAGAAACGAATGCGCCTTACGGGCTAGCGAAAAAAATGCTGCTCGTGCAGTTGCAGGCTTACAGGCAGCAATACGCGTTCAACGGAATTTATCTGACGCCAGTCAACCTATACGGGCCGAGGGACAATGTTGATCTGGAAAGCTCGCATGTGATTCCAGCGCTGATCCGCAAATGCCGGGAAGCCAAGCAGGCCAAGGCAGCGGAAATTGTTGCATGGGGAACGGGCAACGCGACGCGGGAATTCTTGTATGTGGAAGATGCGGCCGAGGCGATCGTATTTGCCGCAGAGAAATACGAGAAGCCAGAACTTGTCAATTTGGGTTCAGGGGAAGAGATCAGCATTCGCCACCTGGTTGAGTTAGTTTGCTCGTTGGAGGGATACGAAGGAGCAGTGCGCTGGGACGCGACGAAACCGGATGGGCAGCCGCGGCGCTACCTGGATACTTCCCGTGCACTGGCGGAGTTTGGATGGCGAGCGAAGACGCCTCTCCAGGACGGATTGCGCAAAACTATCGCGTGGTATGAAGAAGTGAGCAGCAAGGCTCGCACGAGTGCAGTGTGAAATTGTCAGAATTCGTAGAATCAGTCTCGATTCCCGTCGGATTATCCGCCGGGTTTTCCCGTATAACCTGTGCCGAAGTGAAGACCCGAGTGGCGGAGATGTCGTAGACTTAGCACAAGGGACATCCGCGCGCTGGCGTGAGCTTTGTTCGAAGAGATGGAAGTTACCAGCCGGCGCTTGCTAGAAGATGGAAAAGCCTTTTGTCAGCGTACTGATTGATACGTATAACCACGAACGCTTTATTGAGAAAGCGATTGTAAGCGTGCTGGAGCAGGATTTCCCGGTCACCGACCGCGAGATTCTGGTTGTGGACGATGGGTCCACCGATGGCACGCCGGAAATCCTCCGTGGCTATTCATCCCGGGTGCGCGTTTTGCGCAAGTCTAACGGTGGCCAAGCCTCAGCGTTCAATGTGGGCATCCCTGAATGTCGAGGAGAGATTATCGCGTTTCTGGATGGCGATGATTGGTGGGCCCCGGGGAAACTCCGACGCGTTGCGCAATTAATGGTTAGCGATCCATCGCTTGGGATGGTCGGCCACGCGATCATTGATTCCTTTAACGACTCCACCGAGCGGGTCACTGCACCTGATGTCCAAAAGCGTTTTCGACTCGACTCCGTTTCCTCCGCAGAGTACTTCCAGGTGCATCGGTGTTATCTCGGTACCAGCCGCCTTACGCTCCGTTCCTCCGTCGCTCGCAAAATCCTGCCAGTCCCAGAAGCTCTCGCGATTGAAGCCGATGAATACCTCTTTACTCTCGCGGCGGCGCTCGTTGATTCGCTCATCCTCACGGAGCCGCTAACGCACTACCGCATCCACGGTGGCAATCTGTTTATGGCTCCCGGGGCATCCCCAGGAGGCCAGCGGCGTAAAGAGCGGGCCATTTCTGCGCTTGCCTACGAACTTCGCCGCAGTCTGGCCACCACCGGTGCTCCTCGAGGCGCCGTCGATGCAGTGCTCAATTTGGTAGAGGCGGAAGCAAGCCAACTACGATTACAGCTGGATGGCGGTAAGCCTTGGGAAACTTACGCTGCCGAACGAACTCTCTTTCGGATTCAACACCGAGGAGCGTCATGGAAAAGCCGGACCTTTCGCGCGCTCTCCATGATCCCAGCACTACTACTTCCTCCTCTTTGGTTTTACGCCGGCCGTCGTTGGCTAGGCGCACAATCCTGGTACAGGCGCGCCCGCCGTGATTTTCTTCGTCCGCCCCAGGCGACCGATACTACCAAGCCGACTATCCGGAGCTCTCCTGAGGGATGATGATTTTCTCAACCGGAGTCCGCGAGCCAAAGGGTCCAGTCCAAGCCCAAAATGGCCATCGCCTTTGCGAGGGATGGACTAGGCTGCGCAATTTGTTGAGCTATTTCTGTCGTGAGCTACCGCATTGTTCCGATTAAAATTCCACAGGTCACTGTGATGCTTTCGGCTTACTCTTGTAGACTGCTACCACTATGAGTAAGACTTCGGATTTGCGTCGTCCATGACTTGCCTAATCTGCGATGCCAGCACATCGCGCCCCGTGTGGCAGCAGAACAATCTGCGCATTGACAAGTGTGCAGGCTGCGGTGTGGTCTTCACTGCCGAGAGGCCATCCGAGCAGGAACTGATGTCCATCTACGACGGAGACAGTCTCATTACAGATCGCCCCGATCCAAACCTCTTTCGACCCGGCACTCCTCCTATTTGGAAAAAGAAAGAGCACGAAAGGCTCCTCGACCATTTGGTGCTCCAAGGTTGCGCGAGTGGCGAGCTACTCGACGTCGGCTGTTTCAGTGGACTTTTCCTAGAACACACCCGCGCTCGAGGCTTTTCGGTCGCCGGCGTAGAACCCAATCGAGACGCGCATCTTTACGTGACCCGCTTTCTAAAATTTGAAGTCTTTCATGGCAGTCTCAAAGATGCTCGATTCGCCGACAACCGCTTTTCAGCGGTGACGTTTCATGACGTGATTGAGCATGTCACCGATCCGGTCTCAGAGCTTCGGGAAGCTTTGCGGATCCTGCGGCCTGGCGGTTTGCTGCTACTCACCACACCCAACGTGCGCGGCCTAATTCAGCACTTCGTCAAAGCCAAACGCCGCCTAACAGGACAGCCCTGGTGCCCAATTGATGATGTTCCGTGGCATCTCTGGGGATTCACTCCGCAGACACTGGCGAAGTGTCTTGGAAGAGCCGGATTCACCGTGAAGGAGTACCTGTGGCTGGAACCCAGCCCGCTTTCCACCAACAGCGCTGTCGGTTCTTTAGGGCGCAAGCGTAGGGCATTGAGATTCGTTGCTCACCTCAGTAAGTTGTTCCGCATGAGCGACCGCTTTGCCATGCTCGGCCAAAAACCTTCGTAGAACTCTTCGTCGCGTGTCCCCCTAAGCATGTAGATTCTCTTCCGACGTCTAGTGCTTGCCCCTTCATCTCTCATTTGGCTTTGATTAGAACCCAAAATACTTTTTTAAGTCCAGCGGGCTGGACTAGGGTAGGCTCGTCCACCCCATGCTAATTGGCTCTCGGACTGTGGGGAAGGCGTACTTTGGGAGTACGCTTGACGGAGACGAATCACTTAAACTCTCGAATCGACGATTCCTCACGTATTCATATACGTCAGGCCGTTGCCCGTTCCAATATGTTTCCTACACCGCTGAAATCAATTTTGTATTTGGATCAAAAAGATTAATGAAGGAACTTTGAGGAATTCTAGAAGAGATTGAAAGTCTGACAAATGATTTGGACGCACTGAATAAGAATTAGGCCGCGTCCTGTACTTTGGCAGTTAAGTCTTTGTATTCGACGTTCGGAGGTAGATCGGGATATTTGCGCACGGCGCGAATGGTGTGGCTTTTCTCTCCGGCGAGAATCGGCTTAACAAACCGCTGCTTAAAATCGTATAGGCCCATGGTTACATGCAGATCCATTGGCCGTTCAAGCCTCTGGCATAGGACCCAGTACCGCCACCCATGCATGGCCTGGTCCAAAAAGCGCAGTCGGGGCAAAATTTTATAACTCCGTTTTGGGGAGTCCCGAGTTTAAGAAACGGGACAGGGGTAAGGGCCAGCGCTCGGCCAAAAACTCCAGCAGTTCCCAATCCAGCCGAGGAAGCGCCTGAATTTGGAGTGCCATCACCACAAGTGAATCCGTATGGGTCTACAGCGTCCACGCCAGGAAGGAAAAAGGCACCATCCCGACAGTCACCAAAATTTACCAACTGACTTCCCCTGCCCGGTCCACCTTTGTATGGTTTCCAACCGACCGCTCCCAGCGGAAGAGTTGGAGCCTTGATGGCCACTGTTTGATTGCCCGCGGTAACAATGATTTGTGTCGGCGTACTCTGTGGAGTCTCAGAACCATTGGCGTCTACCGCAGTCGCATAGTACAAAGTAGTTCCTACTTGAGCATTACCTCCACTAGATAACGTCAAGATCGGTGCTGAAGGAGGCGGCATCGTATACCCGACTGCTCCTATGCCATTGACGGTTACACGGTTACTGGTGAAGTTTGAATTCGAGATGACCCTGATGTTTTGACCGCTACATGACCCACTGCACGACCCTACCGGCTTGCCAGTTAAAAAGCCAAAACCCCAAGAAGGGCCGCTGCCGCCTTGAACCGTAACGGAACCTACATACGCGCCCGAGGAAGCATTGGCAAACAACGCGTGGTTCATCGTATCCAGTTCGACGCCGTGAAAAGAGATAGACCCACCTTCTGCACCTGCTCCGTTATACAGAGTGAAGAAAGGCATGATGCCACCCTGCAAACGATTGTTGCCCGAGAACACAACGTCTTCGCCTGGACCGCCATTCGGACTATATTTGAAAATCCCACGCCGATTAAGTGTCATGTTGCTAAAAATCACGTCGCCGCCGGAATAGCTCAGTGCCGGTGTGGAAGAAATCCCGTTTCTTTGGCCAGGTCCGACAATTACTGCAACATGGTTGAAGTCGACCAGAAAGTCGGCGGCGCGAACAATGAGCGGAATTGTCATGTAATCTGTGCTACCTCCTGCGAAATTAACGAAGTTGAAGCTGGAGTTTGCGGCGTTGTCAAGAACCATTGCCGACCCGCCGTTAGGAGCATCAAGCTGGATTCCATAGAAATACAGGTAGCCGTACGGTCCATAAATTCCAGGATTAGCACGATTGGCCCATATGGAACCTCCAACTGGCCAGGCAAAAGTGAGAGCACTGCCTCCTTGCGCCCCTAGCATCCCGAATATCTTGTCTCCGCCGCCGACCTCCATCGTATCGTTCAGATACAAAGCACTTCCTGCAAGAGAAATTGACACAAAAGTTGGAATGCTAAGATAAGAATTGACCACGTAGCTGTAGCCGTTAGGGTTGGCGGGGAAATAAAGCAGACTGTGGAACTTGGCTTGGCTTGCTGCGGTTTGAATGTTCGGCGTATTGTCGAACAGAATCGACGCGCCGCTGACGGTCGTGCTGGGAGCATTCGCCAATGTCAGAGTCGGACTATTGGCTCCGGATACTATGGTCGTCACGAGTGGGTCTGCCAAAGCGGAGCTTGGTGGAATGCTTGGAACGAAATACGGCAGCAGAACGCCATCCATCACTGGAGACCCAAAATCATCCCAAGTCGTATCTGGCGTCAATCCGTTGATGACGCTCTGAACCTTACTCACGCCAATTAGATTCATGCTCGCGCTTGTGCGCCCATAGGCGTAGTTCTCGAATGCATTTGGCTGCGAAGTCCAGGCTAGATGATTGGCGTTCCACCAGTTTGCCGATCCACCGCCGATAGAAACTATTGAAGCACCTGAAGCAGCATCTTGGCCGGTTTCATAAGTGAAGTGAGTCGTATCGGAAACGGCGACAGTAAACCAACCTCCGAAATTCAGATTGTCAGCAACATCTGGTAGAGTGCTGTACATATAAACCCACGACCCACTTGCCAAGCCATGAGGCTCAGAGGTTGACGCTGTAACGGTCGTGCCTGAACGCGTCCATCCAGAAATGGGAACGGACTGTGGGCCAAGCAATGCGGACCCGGTCGAGGTACACACTTGAGGGGAAGCCGCGCTGAGGCCTCCGGGTTTATCTCTTGCAATAATCGCGTAGCAATAAGTAGTAGAACCCAACGGAGCGGGAACTACCAGCCCTGTTCCTGTTGGTCCTGATGCTACGCTAGGGGTCACGGTAAGACCTATAGGAACAGTTACGTTATTGGCGAGGCCGCAGCCAATAACAATCACGCCATCCCCATTTATGAACATGTTTGCCGCTGAGACAGGTAAAGCAGCTGAACCACTTGTGCAGTTTGCTGTGAGCCCGGGAGTGGCGGGCGCGACAGAGGCATTGATCCCTCTCACTCCATATTGCCTGACGTCGGTCTGGTCTGGCTGTTGCGCAAAAACCATTGGCGCAAACAATAAAACGAGGAAAGATAGAAAATAAATATCGCGCGCTTCCCACAACGCAGCGATAGTCGCGGCAATGACTCGCTTCATTTCAAACACCTCTGGTACATTTTTCAAATTGCGTTTGGGTGGCTCGAACAACTATCTACCTACAACGGAAGCTGATCAAGCGAGACTTGCATCGCGTCGTCTTTCTAGATTGTTCAGGTTGCGGGAATTCGTTTTCCTTGATCGCGGCAGACTTAGTTCCGGTTTGTGATGGCGGAGAACAATATGCAGCCGTACGGTTGTCGATCATCGGGGTGGCTCCATTTCATCTTCTTCGTTCAGAGAGTCTTCCAAGACCTGCTTATCTGCAACAGCAAGGATGATTTAAGATAAGCTAGAAAGTCGTTCTGAAGCATTTGACGTAGGTCAGAGTGCAGGTGAACGCGTTCAGAAGGAATCCGTCTCGGCTGTTCCATTTATTCCAGCCGTTCGGTGGCAAACTTTCTTATCTATAGTGCCCTTTTGACGGGAGAAAGTGTTTTGAAAAAGGTTGAGGACACGATGCGTCGCGACTGGGATAAGCGAGCCCGCCGAGACGCTTTTCTCTATATTGCGAGTTGGCGCAAGGATTGGGATAAGGAGTCCTTCTTTGAGTCTGGTGAACAGGATTATCTCCGCCTCGTTCATTCCGTTTTACAAGAACTTCGTTTTGATCCAGCCAACAAAGCCATGGCGGAACTAGGCTGTGGCGCTGGACGGATGACGCGAAGTTTTGCGCAGCGCTTTCAGTCTGTCTTTGCGGTCGATATCTCCGCGGAAATGCAGTCTCGCGCGAAAGAGTATCTACAATCGTTCTTTAATATCCGTTGGATCCTTTCTAGTGGAGAAACATTCTCTTGTATAGAAAGCTGTTCGGTCGATTTTGTTTTTAGTTATCTGGTTCTCCAGCACATGCCCACAAAGGAGGTCATTTGTAGTTCTATTCGGGAGATGATGCGCATCCTCCGACCAGGTGGAGTGTTTCTGTTTCAATTCAATGGCTCTGACCAGCCTACGATGAATTGGAAGGGGAGAACCATTTCGGCGATTCTCGATGGCGTCGCTTCGGTCGGACTCCATAGTGCAAGCCGGCGGATTGCTGGCGTTGTGGGGATTGATCCTGAAATGGTTGGGAAAACTTGGCGCGGCGCTTCTCTGAACTCTGCGCAAATTGCGGAGGCATTGCGCTCGAGCCAGGGCTCGCCGGATAATTTCCTCGATGCAAACACATCCCTAGCTTGGTGTTACGGTCACAAACAGCTTGAGGACCGTCATTGATCACCCTTGGCCTGAACTATTCCCAAATGCACGACTCCTCCGCCTGCATTGGGCGCGATGGGGAAATTCTTTTTGCGGTGGCCGAAGAGCGTATCAGCCGCAGGAAGCATGATGCCCAATTCCCAGATTTGTCGATTCAAGCGTGTCTCGATTTCGCCAAGGTTAGCCTCAAGGACGTCGAGGAAGTCTGCCTGGGTTGGCAGCCCATCGGACAGTTATACCGGCACGACCTCCGCCTGTACGCCAGCGGCCGCTGGCCTCTTACCTATCTTAATTTTCTTAATTCCACGCGCTATTTCGCCAGCATGTGGCATCAGGGCAGCGGGGCGAAGCGCTTTATGCAGCGATTCGGCGCGAGCAAAGCGCGGTTTCGCCACGTGGATCATCATCTTGCCCACGCGATCAGCGCCTATTCTTGTTCCGGTTTTGATGATGCGGCAATCGTTGTAATGGACGGTCGCGGCGCTTGGGAAGCTACTTCCATTTGGCAAGGAAATGACGGCTACATCGAGCATGTTCAGACCATTAACTGGCCAAACTCGCTGGGTCTTTTCTACGCGGAGTTCACTGGGTTTCTGGGATTCACGCCCAATGCTGACGAGTGGAAAGTAATGGGCCTGGCCCCGTATGGCAAACCCGGAGTGGATCTAAGTTGTTTCCTCGCCCCGGAGGCGGGCCCCTACAAAGTGTACACGGATCGGCTAGTCGGCAAAGGCGGAAGAGCTTACTCCGGCTGGCCTACTTTGCTTGGCTCGCCTCGCGGACCGGAAGGCGACATTAGCGACCTCCACAAAGATATTGCCTACGCCGTTCAGGATTTGTGTGAAAGCGCGATAATGAGCGTGGTTCGGCTAGCACTAGAGAAGACGCGAAGCAGAAAGTTGTGCATGGCCGGTGGCGTCGCGCTCAATTCCAAAGCCAACGGCAAAATTGCCTCTTCTGGCATCGTTGACAATATTTTTGTCCAGCCCGCCGCCTCCGATGATGGCGTTGCACTCGGTGCGGCGCTGGCGCCCTTTCTCGATGGAGGCCAGCGGCTGCCTGTCCGGTCCATGCGTCACGTCTACCTCGGTCCTTCGTTTGACGATACGGCAATCAAGTTAGCGCTCGACATCTATAAAATTCGTTATACGCACCTTCCCGATCCCGCTGCGACGGCTGCTGAACTACTTTCTCAAGGAAAAATCTTGGGCTGGTATCAAGGCCGCATGGAGTTTGGCCCGCGAGCTCTTGGCAGCCGCTCCATTATTGCGGATCCCCGCGATCCGGAGATGAACACCAAAGTCAACAACGCGGTGAAATTTAGGGAGTGGTGGCGGCCGTTCGCGCCTTCGCTGAAAAAAGAAGTGGCAGGAGAGTACTTGGAAAGTATAACCGACTCTCCCTTCATGATACTCACCGCGCAAGTGCGGCCGGAGAAGCGGGCGGTAATCCCATCGGTAACGCATGTTGATGGCAGCGCGCGGCCGCAAACCGTGGAGAAAGAGATCAATCCGCTTTACTGGCGGTTGATCGATGAATTCGGTAGGCGTACCGGTGTGCCCGTAATCATGAACACGTCGTTCAATTTGCGCGGCGAGGCGATTGTGCACACCCCAACTGATGCCGTTCGCACGTTTTTTAGTTCTGGGATGGATGCACTAGTGATTGGAAGTTTTCTCGTGATGAAATAGGGCGCTGGGGTCACTGACTTCGGTCATCCCAAGGAGCGCACACTAGCTTACTGAATCACAAGCCTGTCACTTAGATGCGCTCAAAGTCAAGCCCCTGTATCGGGCCATTTTGTTTTTCATTCCCATTGACCATTTTCATCTCTGTCTAAAAGATTTCGAGCCTGAGCAGTCGGATCATGACTAGTTGTCGATCAAATTGATGATGCTTAGAAATTGTCCCAGTTGCATGCACCCACCAGAATATTCTATAGTATTTGAAGGTATGCCCATACCGTAACAATGGCTGTTCGAAGTAAATAAAACTTCTCCATCAAGTAGGAAATAACACACGCAATCATTGGTACGGCAATTATCCGCCAATCCGATTGGCTGACGCGCGAGGGCTGCAAGGCAGCACGACAAAAGAGATTTACCGCCGAATGGATTAAGTACAGACAATAGGACACCTTACCGAGTTCAAGGAGCAGCCTCATTCTGGCCAATGCCTCAATTGGCCCAGCGGGATTTACCAGCGTCAATAAGAGGAGGAGCGCAAAGAAAATCCCAAGCCAACTGAAACCGATCGACTGCATCGCGATTGAATGAAAAGACGGCGAATACCCCGTAAGGACAATGACGCCTGTCAGAAAAACGCCGAGTGCGAAATAGAGGGTCCGCCGATGGTCTTCCAGCCATTTGTGCGATAGTGGAATGCGCCAAAGAAACGCAACCAACATACCTATCGCGAGGCTGAGGCTATTTGACACCACGGCCCGTCCCGGTATAAAAATCAGCATGGCATTAGCTGGCCTTCCGCAGCATCTCAACGTCAAAGAAACATCTCAGCAAATTGGAAAGTTTAGTCTCCGAACCTCCAAAACGGTGGCTGCTCTCCTCGCGGTGATCCTGTGCGTCACTTTCTATAGCTTCAGGAGCAATTCGCTAATTGGCGACGGGCTGCGACACCTGCAGGCGTTCCGAATCATCCTTCCGGGTACGCCCCCCACGTTCCAGACAAAACCATGGCTGGAGGTTTACCGAAACCATTATAATGATTTGGTTGTTCACAACCATTTTTTGTATGGCATCACTATGCGGTCAGCTTTTGCACTCCAGCAGGAGCTCGGCATTCGCGGAGATGCAATCGTTGCGATGCAGGCCGTAAATTCCCTATGCGCTGCAGTTGCAGCCGCACTGTTCTTTTTGCTTGGTGTCCGAGTTGGCCTTCCCGGATGGGTTTCCCTGGGTGTAACCCTGGGGCTCTGTCTCTCTCCCGTGTACTTGCTAGCTGCAACGAACATAGCCGAAGTCGGTCTTGCTTTACCTTTTTTTGTTGGAACGTTGCTCCTTCTTGCGGGTAGGCAGCTTTCCGGATGGACTCTCGTGGCTGCGGGCGCCCTTGCAGGCCTTACTGCGATATTCTACGCGGTCGCCGGATTCTTGGTGCCCGGCATTGCGGCGGCATTGATACTAACCCGATTTCCCTTCCGGTCGGCGATAAAGCAGCTGCTCTTGTTCTTGTCTGCCGCTGGCGGGGTGTTTGCTGGTATTTGGGTGACCGTGCTAGTCGCAAGCGGTTACCACACTCTGAGTAATCTTTGTGGTGCAATCTTTCAGTTTCCTCAGCAGGGTACGTTCCTCAATTTTAAACTAGGCTCGCTCGTCGCAACGCCGGTGGGTCTGACGCAAGGATTCCTCCCCGTCCTGCCCGCTGACTTTGTTGGATTGCGATCTCTGTACCAGCAAGCTCCTTGGTCGGCGGCATGCGTGACGGCTGCGACCCTGTTCGTGGTTGCTTTTCTCGCGGCAATATCTTACGTGCTGTTTAAACGAGGCATGCTTCGAACCCCGCTTGTCCTTTCGTGCCTATTGACGTTTCTGTTGGTGGAAGCAGCTTGCGTCAAGTGGGATACCTATTACCAGAAACTCCATCTCTTCGCCGTGATCCTCTGTTGGGTGATGGTTTTGGTCGCTCTCTTAGAGCCTCAACCGTTTAGTGTTCGCTGGCCGGCACTTCTTTTCGTCATCCTGGTGAGCGCGAGTGGGCTGTGGGTACTCAAGAAAAATGTAGAGCCTAGCCAAATGCAGACAAATGCACAACAACTCGTAGAGATTGTGGGAAATGGAGAGCTCATTACGACATGGTCCGGCGACGTAATGCACATGTTTCTTTATTCGAATCTAGGAAACGTAGTGTCGTTACCCGATCTGGCTTTCGCCAGGCGCTTAGATTCGCCGCAAGCCCAAGGGGACTTGGAGATAATTATCCAACAAGCCATGCTTCAGGGCAGGAGTGTTTATTTCTATGGCTTATTCGACGAAAAGAGCGGCCATCCGTACGACATCTATGAGACCAGGTTTAGAGAGAAGGGGATGACGGCTTATCTCAGCATCCTACAGCGAAAAGCTAGAACGGTTGCGCGCTTACAGCAGAATGGCAGCCAGTCAATCCCCCTCTACCAGTATGTTCCGTAGGGAATACGAACCGAGGTGATCATGAATAGGCCCAAAAAAAGTCTGGGTACAGCAATTCTATTCGTCGCTGTATCGGGCATCTTTTTCTGGCTATACGCGTTTTTTCAAGCCCAATGAAACGCATTCTCATTCTGGCTCTTCTATCCGTGGTAGCAAGCGCCGGGAATTCACAGCAGACGGTCGATGTTAGGGAGTTTGGCACATTCGCAGCCTATTCCAGCACTACAGCATCAACGACCCTTGGTCAGCCGATTGCTTATTTGGATGACGCGCAAAGTTTCAAGAACGGCGAGTACGTCACGATCTTCCATGCGGGACCACCGTGCCAATTATCGGTACCAAGTGCGCCAGCCATTACGCCTTCTGCAAATGCTGGAGGGCTGGAGACGATTTCAGCTCGCTCCGGGTCCTCAGGTTTCGCTTATGAAATAGTCGCCGCCGACGAATTTGGATGCTACACGGCTGCTTCTGTGCCAAGGTGAACTTCCGCTGGGAACGCACTCGGGGTACAGACCGTTCCTATCATTTCGGGCACACGAACCGACAATCTCCAGACGGTAGAGACCGCAAAGGCTCACAGATTCGAGTACGACTCTGCGAAAAATAGATTTTGCAAAACGAACCCACCGACGGTGGCGCAGGCAGGATCGAGCTTTTGAAGGACTCCAAATGCTACATTAGGATCGGACTAAAAACGATGGGCAGGTCACCAGAGTGTCGGTGTCGCGGCAATGAAGATGCACTGCACGGCAAACCTGGGGGTGCAAGATCTGTTAACCTATGCGATCCGCACATTCTTCAGCTACGGCTTGAATTCAACCATGATTGGCAGCTACCTCGTCCAAAAATGAGCATCCCAGCGTGAGCGGACATCGCACCATTGCACTGCTCGGGCGACGCGACGAACCGACAGATGCCGTTGAAGAGTATTGCCAATACCTGGCGGGCGCGTTGCGCGCACATGATTTTGAATTGGAACTTGCGCGCGTCGCTTGGGTGGAAGATGGCTGGCCCGCGGCGATGCGCGAGCTCGAGCGCCAAGCAAAGGGCTGGCGCGGATGCTGGGTGCTGGTGCAATACACCGCGCTCGCGTGGTCGGAGCGCGGTTTTCCTTTGCGGTTTTCGAGAGTGCTGCGCATTCTCCGGCACGCGGGAGCGCGCGTCGCGATGGTCTATCACGACGTGTTGGCTTACCACGGCAACCGCACCATCGATAAGCTGCGGCGGCGCGCACAGAACCATGCGATGAGCGAGGCGCTGCGGTCTTGCGATCTCGGCGTTTTTACTGTGCCCGTAAGCAAGATTCCCTGGATTGGAAAGAAACACACGCGAGCGATTTTCATTCCCGTGGGGGCGAACCTGCCAGAACCAGAAATCGCTTGGACAATGGCGCGCGCCGAACCGAACAGGCTGCCGGCGATCTGCGTTTTTGGGATTACCGGCGGAGAAGGCGGGATCTGGGAAATCGCGAGCATCTCCGAAGCTTTGCAAATTGTGGCCGAGCGTCTGGGAAAGCTGCGGTTGATTGTGATGGGACGCCATTCCGATACAGCGGAGAAGGCCTTGAGGAATTTGATGGACAAGCTGCCGATTGAGGTCTCGGCGCTGGGAGTTTTGCCGGGAGAGGAAATCGTGCGGCGCATGGCGTGCTGCGATGTCCTACTATTTGTGCGCGGAGGCATTTCCTCGCGGCGCGGCAGCGCGATCGCGGGGATTGCGTGCGGACTGCCGGTGGTGGCGCTCGAGGGCACGGAAACGGCATTTCCCATCACCGAAGCAGGAGTGGTGTTCGCCGATCCGAAACGGCAAAGGAGTTTGGGAGAAGCGTTGCTCAAGGTGCTTTCCGATCCGGCGTATCGCTCTTCGCTTGCCGAACGCAGCCGCCACGCGCAGGAAAAATATTTTTCCTGGAAGGCGATTGCGGCACGCTATGCCGAAGCGTTGCGTTTCGAGGATGGAAGTGTGAGCTAGAACTTCCGGTCAACCTGCCGAACGATGGGGCCTCAACGGGACAACGCGTCGATCAGGGTTTCTTTCTTTTTTTCCGCGAGCAGGGCCAAGGGATTTAGCGAAGAGCTGTAGCCCGCGATAGCCGCTGCCGCTAAGAACGCAAAAACCTCCGTGGGAAGCCACTTATCACCAGTCCATCGGCTCATAAAGAGGATGGGCGCGCTAATGCCGCCCAAAAGAATCTGCGTGCCAAAGGAGACCAGCACAGCCATGCCCGACTGGCGTTGTCCGCGCATCTGGCCGAAATTCAGTTTGCGCGGAAAGCAGAGCGAGGACCAGTTGGCGATGGCTAATTGTCCCGTGACATTGAACACGATCGCGGCCAAAGTGGCGGCAAGAACGGGGAGGGATGGTAATCCGACGAGGTAGGAAAATGCGGCCATCGAAAGTGACAATTCAAAAGCGAGCATCCCGGCTTGCAGGAGATTTTTTCCCAGGAAAACTTCGCGAAAGCTCAGGGGCGAAGTGAAAAACGTTTGAATGCCCTTGCCGTCGTAAGCAAAGCTGTTATAGGCGGGCGCCATCAGAATGAGGATGAGATATGCCATCATGCCCGGGAAAAAGAACTCTGTCGAAACCGCGTGCTTCGTCGCCGTGGGATGCCTCCCCGCGAATTGTGTGGTGAAGAGAAGAACAAACACGGGAGGCATGATCAACAGAAAAAAGGCGAAGCTGTTGCGCGTCAGGTAGCGAAACTCCTTGCGGAGGACGGCGGCGACCTGCGGAGTCAGCAAGCGGAGCCCGTCGGACTGCCCAGCGGTCCGAGAAACGGGACGAACAACAGCGCGCACAGGGGCTGCTGTCTCGCTCAATTCCTCGCCGCGATATTGTGTGGCGAACCTCATCCAGAGGAACACGCTGAAAAGCAGAGCGTAGGCTGAGATCCCGGCGACGCCTAGTAGCACGTCCATCGAGTTACTTTGTGCCGCACCTGTTATGGCTTGCCCTGCAAGCGACGGCGGGAAAACGGACAAGTAAGGAAGCAATTGTTTGACCCAGGGCTGCGCCGAACGGCCGTACCGCTGAAGGAGCGGATTGAGGAATTGCACCGAGACGGCGAATAGGATAAAGACCGCGAAGAATATTTCCCGAGAGCGCCTGCGAGCGAGGACGCGTTCGAGCCAGGACCCGATCATGCGCTCGAGCGTGATGTTCATCAGCAGGAAGAGCGCGGAGATCAGCAGCATGGCGGGCAGAACACTTGGGTTAGCCACGGATGCGCCGATGATCATGGCAATCAACCAGCAACAGGAAGCGACGGCGGCAAAATCGGAGAGTCCATAGGCGAGCCCTATGACATAAAACGCGCGGAGGTTAAGCGGAAACCGCAGGAGCGTGCGAAATTCAAAGCCTGCCCCGAAGCCCGCCGTGAAAATGGGAACGAGCTGCCAGAAAAGAAAAATTCCCCAGAAAAGGAAAGCGATCCAGGCTTCGTGGCCGCCCGACAAAAAAGAATAAGCACCGAAGAAGAAAGCGAAGCACAAACCGAGGACGAAAAGCGAGGCGAAAACGCCGGCGAAGATCATTCCGACCAAATCCCATTGATTGTGTTTCTTGCGGAGGCCGTTACGCAGAATCCGCCAGCGAAGCCCGGCTACAAGCCCGATCTGTTCCCAAACGCCGGGGACGCGAGCTACATCAGCCACGAGAGTTCCTCGAGTTGTGGCCGCTGGGCGCCGTCCTGGCCCACGATAGAGAGGAAGATCTGCTCGAGAGTCGTTTTACTACCTTCTTCACCGGCGATTCCCGCACGCAGCTCCTCCAAGGAACCTTGAGCAACGAGCCTGCCTTTGTGGATGATGGCCACGTGGCTGCACAGACGCTCGACAATTTCCAGAACATGCGAAGTAAGAAAGATGGTTACGCCGCGCTCGGTCATGCGCCCCAAGAGCGCTTTGAGCGCGCCTGCGGCAAGAGCGTCGACACCTTCGAAGGGCTCGTCGAGAAATAGAATCCGTGGTCCATGGATCACCGCGGCGGCCAGCGCGAGTTTTTTCTGCATGCCGTGGGAATAGTCCGCGATAAGAGTTTTTGGGCGGTCGGAAAGCTGCATAAAATCAAGTAGCTCTTCGGAGCGGCGCTGCGTTGTGGGACGGTCGAGGCCGTACATACGGCCGACGAATTGAAGATACTCAGCGCCAGTCAATCGTTCGAAGAGGCCCATCCCTTCGGGGACGACGCCGATCTGCCGTTTGACTTCGACAGGATGCGCGGCGAAGTCCAGCCCGAGAAGCTCTGCGCGTCCGGAACTCGGCGCTAGTAGCCCGGTGAGCATCTTGATGGTAGTGGATTTGCCGGCGCCGTTGGGCCCGAGAAAGCCGAAGAATTGGCCGGCGGCAACGGTGAGATCGACACCGTCGACCGCGGTCAAATTGCCGAAGCGCCGTGTAAGTTTCTGCGTCACGATGGCTGCGTCCGTCATCGCGTCTCCCACTTGCCGTACGTAGTTCGAAACAAGACTCTAACATGAGTCTGAGAGGCATCGAGACGGCCGCGGATGAGGATTTGCGGCGCGCGGAGAAGTAAGGTCACGAGGGTTTCAGTGGATTCGGAGTTACGCCAGAGAGTTGCAATTCCTTTGCGGGCAGGGCCGCGAGAACAGCCGGCAGCTCCACGCGGAACGCGGCGCCACCTTCTTGCCGGTTGTAGCAGTGAATCCTGCCGCTGTGCTCCTGCACGATGCCGAAGCAAATACTGAGACCCAAGCCGGTGCCTTTGCCAACGGGCTTTGTCGTATAGAAAGGATCGAAGACGCGGTGCGGCTCGTTGACGCCTGGTCCGGTATCCAGGAAAAGCACAACGACGTAGGCGCGATCGCGCAGAGTTTTGATGGTGAGCACGCCGCCTTGCGCCGCTTCCATGGCGTCGACCGCATTGCTTATCATGTTAAAAAAGACCTGCATCAATTGGTTTCCATCACCGCGAACGCCAGGGAGTACGGATTCGAGCTGTAGCTCGATGCGGACGGTCCCGGTGCGCAGGTCAAGGGTGCGAAGCTGCACGGCGTTGGTGACCACCGTGTTGATGTCCAGAAGCGTGCGTTCGGTGGGGACCTGCCGGGCAAAGCTGAGAAGGTTCCCGACAAGCGTTTTGGTGCGGCGAGCCTGGTCGCGGATTTTCGAAGCTGTGACGCGTGCTTTTTCGGGCAGCGCTGGGTCGTCAGCTAAAAGGTCGGAGAAGCCGAGAATGGCCGTCAACGGATTGTTGATTTCATGGGCGGCGCCGGCGGCCAATTGTCCCAACGAGACAAGCTTTTCGGATTGCACGATTTGCGCCTGGAGTCGCTGCAGATTGTCGATCGACTGTTCGGATCTGGTGAGCAAACGTGTGCGGTCGGCCTCCGCGAGATAGGTCCTCAAGAAAACGAGCAAAACAAGGGGAACAGCGGCGATGAATATAGTCATTAGCCGGAAATCGCGCACCGCAGGGCCTTCTTGCGAGTACCGGACGGTGTAGATCGCGAGAAGAGGCAAGGAAAGCACAGCCGCCATCGAGAGCCGCGCCGCTATCACGCTATCTCCGCCGGAGTTTTCGGATTCCGCATCGGAGGCGTTCTCAGACGGGGCATCGAGCTCTTCCCGCTTTTGGTAGGCGATCATACCGGCAAGGGCAAACCACAGGAAGGAGGAGATCAACGGGAGATCGAAGAGGCTGCCAGTGTAGTACCGGTTGGACTCGAGCGCCACGTTGATGGTAAGCGAAGCGATCAAGTACAAAGCGGAGGCTGCCATAAGATTGGCATAAACAATCCGCCATGCGCGGGACGATTTCAGCCACAGATAGCCGAAACCAAAAACGATGAGCATGTTCTGTGTGTTCTGGAGGAAAATGAAGTTGTTGTTGTATTGCTCGAGGGAGAACGACGCATACATCCACGGCAGGACGATGAAAACATAGAGAAATATCCACCACGCCAGCAACAATACGAAATCCAAATAGCCGAAGCGCACATGCACCTCTCCGCGCTTCAGGTGGGGCCGCAGCGTCAGTGCCGCCATCATGGGAATGCCGCGCAGGAAGAATACGATGTCTCCGGGATCTATCTCGGGCACCGGCCGGTGCAGGTAGAGCTCATAATAAGTCCACTGAAATTGCCCGATCATCCAAAGGGTGCAGCCCATGGCAAGCAACATCCAAAAAAGATTCCTGCGCCAGTGCGGAGTTCCTGCGTTCAGCAGGAGGCCGGCGTTGGCGAGCAGTGGCACAAGACATTGAGCCAAATCTCCGAAAGCGGTAAGAGCATGGTTTTCCTTAGGGAGAATCAGCGAGACGCTCGCATAGACGGCGAGAAAGTACACCCAGATGCCCGCCATTCGGACAATGGTTTTGGAGGATGACATAAGATCAAGTAAATCTATTTTAGAGGGGAGAGGCCGGGAGAGCGTCAGCGCATTCCGTGCGCAATACGTAAGTATAAACGAACCAGAGAGCAGCCTTCGATGCCTGGCTCGCCAAACACGGGCGAAGCTGGCGGAGGAGGAGGGATTCGAACCCCCGAGACCCTTTCGAGTCTAACGGTTTTCAAGACCGCCGGTTTCAACCGCTCACCCACTCCTCCGTTTTTAAGTATAACTTGCAACAGCTCTTAGCGGGATTTTTGGTGACACTTTTGACCCCTGTTGCTGCATTTTGGTGCAGGGTGTCACCAAATTGTCACTAAAACCTTCAAGTCTTGCGACCGCATTGCGTTTGGAATCGAGATTTGTATGCGTGTAGCGCATGGTTGTAACGACAGTCGAATGCCCGAGCAACTGCTGGACTGTCACTATGTCCACTCCTCGGTTCACTAGACGCGAAGCGAACGTGTGCCGCAGCTTGTGCCACGTTACACCTTCGATTCCGGCTTTTCGGCATGCGAGAGCAAGCCCTGCATCGAGATCAACAAACGGTTTTCCGGTCGCGTGGTTGTAGAAAATGAACTCGTTTTTTCGTCCTATTGCCCAGGCGTCCAAGACACGACGTGCATTTGAGTTAAGTGGCACGGTCCGAATCTTGTGAGTCTTGTGGGCAAAGATCGAGAGAAGCCCTTTTTCCAAATCCACGCCTTCCCAGCGTAGAGAAAGAATCTCCCCGATCCGCAATCCCGTGTTCAGGTCAAAAGTCACGATGTCCTGAATGTATGGAGTTGCGTGTTCTAGGAGCTTTCGCTCTTCTTCCTCGGTGAGGATACGGAAACCAATGTTCATTTCCTGGAAGAACTTCACTTTCCGAACGGGATTTGAACCCAGGTACAGATCCCAATCCATTGCGAGATGGAACATTCGCTTGAGAAGAGCCAGCTCGCGGTTTACGGTCGAACCGGATACCTGTTTCCTTCTGTGGAGTTTATAGCCTTCGATGTCAGCGGCGATGACCTCGCTGAACTGACGTTCGCTGCCAAAGAATTTGGCCAGGTGATCAAGCATTTGTTGATCTCTTAACCAGGACCGTTTGTTGGCCCTCGCATATTCCATGTACCGTGTGCCGAATTCTCCGAAAGTAATTTTCGCAGGGCGTTTGTATATGCCCCGGATAATCTCCGACTTTCGGAGGGCCAAAAGAGCTTCGGCGTCGCGCCTACTTGAACTATGCGAGGACTCCTGGACGCGATTTTTATTCGAATCGTAAAAATCAATCCAGTACTTTCCCCCTCGTTTGAATACTCCCACTGGCGGCTTCCTTTCTACCCTTTGCCAGCCGCGCTTGTATTTTAGCAAGCTGCGGCGCCGTGTCTCCTAGACATTGTCTGCTTGCCCGCGGCCTTCCACACGGTTCTCTTTCACGAATTCTCTCAGGTCAGTGGTATCAAACCGCACCGCCCGGCCGAGCTTTACGAATGAAATCCTTCGCTGCCACACCCAGCCGTAAAGCGTTGAAACCGAGACGGCCAATAATCTTGCCGCCTCATTGACGCTTACAAGACATTCTTCCGCTGCCGGTTGCCGAGACCATAAGTCCCGCTCTCCGTCGGCGCGGAGTGGCGAACGGTCTTCTGCCCCACTCTTTCTCCCGCCAGCTCTAGCCGCGTTCTTGGATTCGGCACGGAACAATTCGCGTTCCGCTGCCGTTGCGGAAGCCGGTGATGGTTCGTCCCCGCGCGATTTCATCGGCACGCTCGAAGCCTCCCACGGCAACGAGCTCAGGGAAAGATGCGACTTATGCTGCTGCGTGGACTCGGTGTGGCTGCCCGCAGCGGTTTGGGTTCGCCTGGGTTTCATATTTCCTGTTTTGGTTTTGGTCCGGAACTGCGTTGCGTTCGACTCTACGTTCTGCTGCCTATCGGAGCGTTTGATTGCCCCCGCACCTCAAGTGCGCGACGTCCGAAAGCCGCAGAGGATTACAGCAATGAGCCCGTACCGCAACGAAGTGTTATCTCGCCCAAAGCGTTTGAAAGTATTGACCTTCTTGAGCCTGAGATCAAATTTGCAAGCATTTTCTAGCGCCGTGGCCTTGCAGGCGCGGTCTTCGCTAAGGCCTCATTTGCCCTAAAGTTACTCGGGGGCCGATTGTTTCGGAGGATCGAAGGAAGTTCTTCCCGCTTGATAGCATACTTTTTGACTAATCTTCCCTCTCATACGACATTTGCGGGCATGCTAGGGCTGCGTGCCTTCGTGATTCCCTCAGTAGGGGTGTCGAACTAAGTCTTTTTTACCGATCCGATCTTTCATGACTAACTTCGTTTGAAAACCGTTCTGAGAAATACGCTCAGACGAGGGGGGCCGGACTGGATCGGTGGTGTTCTCACACACATGTAGTAAAACCACTTAAATGGTGTATAATTTCGTTGTATATGCGAATGTCTGGATGATTTATTTGCAAACACAGGCAACCAGCCATCTAAATAGTGAGTCTTAGACAGTATATATGAGAATTCACACTTCCCACGCCCCGTTAACACACTACGCGCAGTCTTCCCCGTTATCACTGTGGAAGAACTGGGTCAGCGTTACGGCAAGAAGGGTCGATCAGTCCGCAATATGCTTTATCGGCTTAAGCGTCAGGGCCGCGTCCGGCAACTAGCGAAAGGAGTGTACGTCGGTGCCCTAGCCGCGGCATCAGTCAACCGGTACAGCGTACCAAGCAGGCTTCGAACGGATGCTATGATTGCATTTCATTCCGCTCTTGAATTACACGGCGTCGCAAACCAAGTGTTTCAAACCGTCTACTATCTCTCGACGCGCCCGCGCCGGGACGTGGTCTTTGACGGCCTGACCTATCACTGTGCTATCCCTCCGCGTCGACTTGCGACCGCGCGTGCGCTGAAGTTCCAGGTGGAATTGACCCGCAACAAAGTCCGTGTCACAGGCCGAGAGCGATCGATTGTGGACTGCCTCATGTTTCTGGAATACAGCGGCGGAAGCGAGGAGCTCGACCGATCCCTAGCTATGTTTCCCTCATTTGACTTTGAGGTTGCTCTCGAATATCTAAAACTTCTTCGCATGCCTTGGCTCTATGCTCGCTTAGGCTTCCTCTTGGACCGCCATGCCGAGAAGCTTTTCTTCTCCGGCAAATCACGCGACGTCTTTCTCCGAAAACTGCCAAGGGGAGTTGCTTATCTAGAAAGAAAGCAATCCGGTAATCGTTGGGTACCTACCTGGAATCTTATGGTACCCGAGAGACTTGCTCCTTCGGGTGACAGACTCATACGCACATGACACTGGACGCGACCTACGTTAAACAGATTGTTCAGGAGACCGGTTTCGACGCATCGAACTTGGAAAAGTTGATCCGGTTGAGGCAACTCCTGGTCGAATTTCACAAACACCCCTTCCTGACTGGAAGAGTCGTCTTGAAGGGAGGCACAGCCATTAACCTCTTTTATCTCAACCTTGTCCGGCTGTCCGTCGATATCGATTTGAACTACATTGGTCAAGTCGACCGGGACGAAATGCTGCGGGAGCGTCCAGAGCTCGCTAAGGCAGTCGAAGAGGTAAGCGTTGCCTTGGGATATAAGATCCAGCGGGGCGTTAACGACCACGCTTTAATGGAGTGGTATCTCGCGTACAAAAATCACGCGGGGACATTGGATCAAATTCAAGTCGAGATCAACTTCTTGATGCGTGCCTGTGCGCTTCCACCAAAAGTCCGCAAAGCGGCGTCAATTGGCGACGAGAAAGCCTGCGAATTCTCTGTCTTGGCGGCCGAGGAGCTGTTTGCCGGGAAAACGAAACCCTGATCGACCGTCGGCATCCACGAGATCTCTACGATCTATTCCGTTTCGGCAAAGCCAGCACCAATCACGATCCAGAGTTGATGCGAAAACTTGCCGTACTATTTTCGAGCACGATGGACCGCGATTTTCGAACTTATGGTATAGAGCGGTTGACCGAAATTGACACTGAAGCTATCAAGAGTCTCCTCTATCCACTGTTAAAATCTAGCGATCGCCCAAACGGGGCAGAGATGTTTGTTGTTGCCAAGCCGATTTTAGAAGGAGTGTTGGATCACGCGCGCGAAGACAAGTTCCTGGAAGCCATGACGACAGGAAAGTATCAACCTGAACTTCTATTCCCCCAACGCCCCGACATTGTCGAACGAATCCGCCGCCACCCTGCGCTGGTATGGAAAGCCGAAAACGTCGCGCGATACCTGGCAAGAAAAAGGCCCTGAGCAAAACGATCCACTTGCTCGAGATTGCCTTCATCAAAGTTCGTGAGCGCACGCAAGGTGATCGTCGGGCAGGTGCCTCAGCGCAAGCAAGTTCTTCTCCTCTTTTTCACCTTTCACCGGGGATGTGCCAGGCGGTGGCGGCAAATCGGCTGAATTTCCACCTTGCATCTGGTCCTCCATACTGGTCGGGCCTGGTCAGACGCTTGCGCCAGCGACCCCGACGACGACGACCGGAGTGACCAGGTAGTGCGAATGCGAGCATCCGACACAACTCGCGCCTTTGGTTGCCGCCGCAACGGCTGCGGCAAATACCACTGGTATTCCAAGCATTTCGCCGGCACGCGACCAGAACTCAGGCATAACCGATCGTCCGGCCAAGTCACTGCCTGTGCGTAAAGGGTCCGAATCAACGAGGCCATTCACCCCGCGAAAGACAACTCTGTTCTCCAGCGGAGGCCTTCTGCCATTTTCGACCTTTCCAGGTTCATGCTTCGTGATGAGTAATTGACAGGTGCGACCTGCCCGGAATAACTCGCATCGCACAAGGACAGGAGCGACTACCACTGCATGAACTCCGTTCACTCCGATGGCGTCGATTGGATGCAGATACGGCAATGGCTCACCATCCGGCCCACAGAACGTAACGTACCGGCCGAAGTCCCTCACGGAACCTCCGGATTCGATCCCTCGCACCACATAGCGTTTCGCCAGGTGCTGGTGTTCGAGGCTCACCTGGGATTGCGCAAAAATGCCGACCTCAATCAAACGTCGCAACACCCGCCTCGACAGAGTAAGCCCGCGACGCGCCAAAGAAGCTTGCTGATCTGCCATCTGCCACCTCTTCATGCGGATTGCCGAACGGGGATGGGACAACCCAACGCTCGACGAATCATTTCTTTGTCGCAGCCCGCCCAGCACAGGTACTTACGTGGGTCTTCGATGGAGATCGCCAGGTTGTCGCCACTTCGATCCTGACGGGTTTCGGCACAGGACGGACACTGCGTAACGTAATTCCTGCCAACCTTGCGAACCTTGCCTACGTGATCGAGGATTCGAAACTCGTGACCGGATGCGTGAACGAAGGGAACAGACTGGCCCGCCGAGGGGCGTTTCCTCTCAAACTCAGGTGGCATGATTTTGCCCACAATGAAGCTCTGCAGTTGCTCCTCGCTCAATTTCCGAAGTCGGGTCAGATAGGCCATCTGCTTTTCCAACTCGTAGTCTGCCCCGTAGAACCAATACCGCCGGTTAGCGCCGCGGTGTATTCCCAGCGGTCCGCGAATGGCGTTTCCAAACTCCCCCTGTCGCAATTCATCGTGCTTAGGGAAGACTTCGATTCCCTCCGCCAAGCCAGCGCCTTTGATTCGCACTCCGAGTTTCAAAGCCAGGTTGTAGATGTAAATTCGGCACTCGCGGGCCAAAGCCGGCCTCTCCATTAAAATCCACAGATGCCCACCGCGCTTGCTCATCTCCAAGGCGGCCTCCACCTTGTCTTCTTGGAGGAAGTACTGCAGCTTGAGCAGGTCTTCCATCGCTCCCGCATAATCGGCATCAATCGCGACCCACTTCGATCGTTGTGTTGCGGGGTTAATCGCGTACAGCCCGACGGTGACTGCGCCTTCCAGGTGACGGCGGATTGTGGCTGCGGTCAGACTCAACTCATCGCCTTTCCGCTTTGCCTTCGGTCGAAAGTAGTAATGGCGCCCGCTCTCAGGACTGGGTCGGAGGGATTGAAGCGTATAAGCTCTGCGGTTTACGAAAAGACGACTGTAGTCCCTCACGGCCTGGGGACTGGCCTTAACTGTGGTCTCCACGCCTCCTCCTTCCGAAGCAGTTCCTGACGCGCAAAGCTCACGCTTTACCTAAGCCGGTAACCAGTCTTTGTCAAATAAGTGGGATTAGGCCCTAAGTCTTTGCTGCGATTGGTATCACTGTCGATGAATCAGCACCGACTAAGGTCGTTTCTCGTTAGGCGGGCTCATTCATCACCGGTTCCGCAACACCACGGCTTTGCCGCGGTCGAAGACCCGGCTCAACGATCCATCGATTCATACTCGCAAGTGTATGCGGATGCTCCACGATGTCGAGGAATCGGCACTCCCGCACCAGCCGGTCGAAATCGCTGACCGTATAGCCCCCGAATTTCTCGTCGTCAAAATCCAACCAGAACCAAATCATCGCAGAGCGGTCGTAGACGTAGAAGGCGCCAGACTCGGGGTCCTCGGGAACGACAAGGAACACGAACAGGGCCTTCGGGAACTGGATCCATCTTTCGATCTTGGGGTGCTCAGTCACATCCAGCAGTCTTTTCACCACTCCATCCGAGCATCTGCCAGTCTCGTCAGGTGTGTTCCGAAGATCAACCACTGGGACTACGTTCATCTTTCCAAACATGGAGTTCCTCCTCTCAAGTGCGAAGTAGAAGTAAAAGATATGGGTTACGCATACCGAGGATCCGAACGAAACCTCCGACCCTGTAGCCAGAGTGCCTAAAATGATATTTCGTTGTGCTAAAGGGCAATGCTAGGATCCCCCGCACTAAAAGCCCTAAAACCAAGGAGTGCGAAGGTGCTAATTAGCGATCGCTTGCGGTCCATACGTGAAGAAAAGAATCTCTCGCAGGGGGACATTGAGAAGCGCAGGGTTGCTCCGCTGCTACGTCTCGTGGGTTGCGAACGGCCATACCGTTCCAGCCGTTGAGACGATTGAGAAATTCGCGCGGGCTTTAGAGGTGCCCGTCTACCAACTCACACTGATTCCGGGCGGATGGTCGGCTATACGGAAGTAATCCAAGATGGGCACAACGCAAGTGAGTAGAGAGGCTGCAACAGGCGATGTCAAGTGACTACCTGGGTGGTCGCGCCGCCCGCCGATTCGCGGGCACACCTCTGCGGCGCCTCGTCACGGGCTCCTTTGTGTGGGCTGCCTCAAACAGGTGCCGAATGCCGTGCTCCAACAGTTCGACGGCCCTCTCCAGGGCGCCCAGTTGTCCAATCCGCGCTATAGCTACGGACAGGCGCAAGTCAAATGATGCGGGGCGCAGCACTTCAACCGTGTCTCGACAATTTTTCCTGGCAATAAAGCGGGATGGCAACAGCCCGACTCCATATCCTGACTGAATGAGGGCTAGCTGCAAATGTATGTTGTAGTGGATTTCAGCCGCAACCATGGGGGTGAAGCCGGCACGTTCCATCTGATCGATGAGGCTTGCCCGAAGCAAGCACCCAGACGGGTTGAGCACCCAGGGTGCTCTGCTCAAACTTTCCCATTCACCGTCAATGTTGCCTGCGGCGCTTTGAACGATCTCCATGCGATCGCTAGCGATGATATTCGTCAGAAGAGGTGAAGGCGCGGTCTTACCTTCGGGCAAAAACACGACAGCAACATCGAGTTCACCGGCGAGCATCCGGTTAAATAATTCACCGGTAAGTGCGCTCAACAGCCGCAGCCGGACCTTGGGGTATTTTTCAGTCAGCGCGCGAATAGGTTCGATAAGCGTCCCCTCGGCCAGGGCATGCGCGAGCCCGATGCGCAAGAGGCCGTGAGGTTCGGCGTCGCGCGACGCAACAGATTTCAGCGCCTCCGTCCGCTGCAACAGATCTCGCGCTTGTTCAAGCACCTTGCAGCCCAGCGAGTTCAGGCGCGGCGGCTTTACTGAGCGGTCGAGCAACTCGGCGCCCAGTGCGGCCTCCAGCCTTTGCAGTTGCCGGGTTATAGCGGATGGTGTGCGGAATAAACGATCGGCTGCACCGGCGATGGACCCGGCCTGGGCAAACTCTACGAGCGCGTGTAAATCGTCGAGCAAGAGAGCCTCCTAAAGTACTCTTAAAACCTCCTCCCAACGAATAACAGAATCGTGCGTAAACGGCAACATCATCGTGATAATAATGAACTTGTGGAACGTGTCGATCCTCCCTTACAAAGAGCAAGAAGTTTAGGAAACCCTGGAGACACATGATTGACTTCCACATGAAGAAGATTCTGACTCAGTACGGGGTGTGCGCGCTTGTGGTCGCTCTGATGGTGCCGTTGGCGGGGGCGCAGTCGCAGCCGGCAGGATTGCAGGCCGCCTTCGCAAAAGATGCCGGAACGCTTTCGGACAAATTCACCGGACTCGCACGCGTTATGTCGGGCAAGTACGACTGGAAGCCCGCCCAGGGCGTTCGCTCCGTCGCCGACGTCTTCAACCTGATCGTTAAAGAGAACGGCCTGCTCGCCGGCGTGCTTTCGGGCACACCGAATACTGGGGCATCGCCCGCGCCCATCACCGATCCGGAGAAAATGCAGGAAGTTCTGAAGGCTTCTTACCTCAATTTGCAAAAAGCGATTGCGGCACTCTCCGACAACGACCTGCAGGCGCCGGTGAAACTGTTCGGAAGAGACATGACGAAGCAGGGCGCGCTGATGCTAATTCTCGAAGATCAACACGAGCATCTGGGGCAGTCGATCGCGTACGCGCGCAGCAACGGCGTGGTTCCGCCCTGGTCTAAGTAGGACCGCTACAAACGGGTGACCAAATAAGAGTCTGTGTATTGACCGAAAAGAGCGTCTTCATGGGGACTTTACTTCAGGATGTTCGCTATGGTTTGCGCATGCTGGTCAAGAAGCCCACCTTCACGATCGTGGCAGTCCTGACGCTGGCTCTGGGCGTGGGAGCCAACACGGCGATCTTCAGCATCGTGAACGCCGTGTTGCTTCGTTCTCTTCCGTTCCGCGATCCCGACCGTCTTGTAAGGATCTACTTTAACAACCCAGGGGTAGGACTGCGGGGCGTTCGGTTTTCCGTGCCGGAATTCGACGATCTTAGAACGCAGACGAATGTGTTCGAAGATGTGAGTGTCATCGTTTACGGCCCCACAAACTTGACCGGCGCCAAACAGCCCGAACACTTGGAAATGATGGAGGCCTCCCCCAACTACTTTTCCATGCTCGGCGCCACTCCCGAACTAGGACGCTTATTTGGTCACCAGGATTTCGCGCTCGGTTTCGCACCCGTGGTCGTGATCAGCGATGCGTTGTGGCGCCGCTCTTATGGGGCTGATCCTGGCGTCCTCGGCCGCAGCCTCCGCCTCGATAACGATCTATATACGATTGTAGGTGTACTTTCTCCCGGATTTCGCAACCCCGGACCGACCATTCCAGCCGTGGAGGTGTGGATTACCTGCGGATACAGTGCCGATCCGTTCCCACCGCCAGCGCGTAGCCTGCGCATATTGCCCGGGGCAATCGGCCGTCTCAAGCCGGGCCTCACTGTAGCGCAAGCTCAGGCGCGGCTTGATGCCATGGCTGCCAATCTGCGTCGCGATTTTGCGAATGATTATCCTCCGCAAGCGAAATGGACGGTTGAGGTTGTGCCGTTGCAGCAATCGTTGGTCGGTAAGGTTCGACCGATGCTGGTTGTGTTGATGGCTGCCGTAGTCTTAATCGTTCTCGTCGTGTCTCTGAACATTGGTAGTCTGCTTCTGGCGCGCGCCTCCGGACGACAGCAAGAGATGGCAGTGCGCGCGGCGATGGGAGCGAGCGGGGGCAGGATGATCCGGCAGATGCTCACCGAATCGCTGTTGCTGGCTTTCATCGGAGGAATCGCAGGGCTTACGACGGCGGTGATTACGCTGAAAGCCGTCTTGCGATTTGTGCCGGCGAATCTTCCGCGGCTAGGCGAGGTAAACATTGATTGGCGGGTGCTGGGATTTGCGTCACTGATTTCTCTCGCGACCGGTCTGCTGTTTGGGCTGGCGCCCGCGATCCATTCCTCGAAGGCCGGACTTGCGGGTACGATGCGCGAAGGCTCGCGCGGCTCGGGTTACAGCGCGAAGGCGGGGCGCATGCGCGACGCGCTTATGGTGTCGCAGCTGGCTTTTGCGGTAGTGCTGATGATCGGCGCGGGACTCCTATTGGAAACGCTGCGCGATTTGTTGCGGCAGAATCCGGGGTTCAATCCGTCGCAAGTGGTGACGGCGAATATCTATCTGCCGAACCCGAATGATCCACAGCTCGATCCATATCACACCCTCGCGCAGCAGATTCCATTTAATCGCGAACTGCTGCGGCGCGCGAACGCGATTCCCGGCGTGGAGTTGGCGGCGATTACGTCCAATTTGCCGGCCGCCGACACCATCAACAGCGATTCGGCAGCGTACGGCAGCACGAATCACAATTCGCTGGCCATCGAAGACCGGCCCACGGAATCCTCGGGAGATTTGAGCGCCGAGGTTATCCGCATCAGCCCGGATTATTTTCGGGCGATACAAACACCGCTGGTGGAGGGACGCTTTTTCACCGAGGACGATGAAAATGGCAAGTTGCCGGTGGCGATCATCGATGAGGCGACGGCAAGGCGCTACTGGCGGCCGGATCATGATCCGGTGGGCCGGCGGCTGCGCATCCGATTGCGTTTCGGGCAGAATCCTACGAATCCATGGAGCACCGTGGTGGGCGTGGTGAAAAATATCAAGCACGACGGGCTCGATGTCGATGGCGTGCCGCACATCTATGTTCCGTTGAATCAATTTGTCGGGCGGTCGTTGAGCTTGGCGCTGCGAACTTCGTTGCCGGCGAGCACGCTCGAACCGCAAATTCGCGGCGCAATTCAGAGCGTTGATCCGGGGCTGCCAGTGTTCGGCGTCACCTCGCTGGATCAGGTACTGGATGCATCGCTGGCATCGCGCAGGTTTTCGGCGAATTTGGTGGCGGGATTTGCGGGGGGGGCGCTCTTGCTGGCCTCGATCGGAATTTACGGCTTGCTGGCCTATATGGTTGGCCAAAGATCACGCGAGATTGGTCTGCGGTTGGCGTTGGGTGCCCAGCGAGCGGATGTCTTGCGACTTGTCCTGGGGAAAGGTGTAGTCCTGGCTGGCCTCGGAATTGTGGCCGGCGTGATATTTTCCGCTTCTACCGCCTCAATGATGGCAAGTTTGCTCTA
>DATHPO010000052.1:0-5915 GCA_035483835.1 Terriglobales bacterium | reverse complement strand
GATGGTGACGGGAAACTCCGCCGTCTGAGCATCCATCTTTCGGGATGGTTGCGACTGCTCGGTCAACGTCCAGTTCGTCCAGCGATACAAATGCTCGACGACTCGAACATTTACCGGCTCCTTCTTGTGATTGCGGACTCGAATCTCAAAAGTCTCTTCCATCCAGTTGTGGCTGGAATCAACATGGAAATTGGTACGCTTGCGTTCGCCGACTAGGTCAAACGCATTCCCGGTGTACGCGCGGATGGTCTCATCTTTCGGCGTGTGATCGATCTGGTTTTCGCCCACGAATTCCAGGTGCCCATCCGTATCCCGACGGTAGAAGCGTAATTTGCCCTTAGGCAGCGGGAGGCCGAGGTGGTTGACTTCCGCGTTCTTGAACTCTTCCATTACCCACACTTTGGGGTTCGACTGGGTACCGTAGCCGGGATCCTGACGTACCTGCTCGGGGTTGCGATATCCGTACTGCTCTACCTTGGCGCCGTCGTAGATGTAGAGGCGCTGCGCCTGAATGCCCGTGGCGCGCACAAACTCTACCTGCTTGGTTTCCTGGTCGCGCAGGGTGGTGGAACGCTCGAGGGTATAGAGATGGAATTCGTCGAAGGACTTCTCGCGAACGACGGGGGCCATGGCATCTGTCATCGCCGCCGCCTCGGCCGCGTACATTCTGCCTGCCACGCCACCTTCCTGAATTTTATTCACATCCCCGGCCAGCAATTTGATGTTGGCGTTCTCAAACGTCTTCCCGCTCTGATTACGCATGGTGACCCATCCTACCAAGTCGAGCAGATCGAACTTGCTGGTCGACTTATCGGACACCACCAGGTTGTAGTCCGCTTGCCAGTTCATGCCGCCGCTGACATAGGAAACCTCGGCATTGAATTGGCCGGGCTGATTGGTTTGCAGCAGCCAAGTCAACGTGGGCTTCAGTATGGAATCGGCGGACAACGCGGGAAATAAAGGTTGGCCCGGCATTCCGAAGCGCAGCACACCGTCCACTTCGATAATCGGTTGCGTGGACACCGGCGGTTGGTAGTTTTGCGCATAGTAGTTGCTGGGGACATATCCGCTGCGCAAGATCTTTCCGCGGACGATCACGTCTTTGTCGAGGTTGCGGCCGGCGACGAAGTCGATCGTCTTGCCTTCGTAAAACGAGAGCAGAAGCTCTTGTGAGATGGGATCGTTGCGGTAATTCTGCTCAAGGACTTGCAGGGCGCGTCCAGCAGGATCGCGCAGAATCACTGAATCAGGTTCCAGATGGGCTGCGACTCCGACGTAGTTCACATGGTTCACCCCCGCCGATAATTCCATGGGGAACCGTTCGCGTGCCACGAAGAAATTCTGGTTGTAAATGGTCAGCGCGGGAGCATTCCCGCCATTCGCCTTATCCTGTCCCCAGGCCATGGAGCACAGGCAGAATATGATCAGCACAATCTTTTTCATTGTTTGCCTTTTTTCTGCCCCGGTCAGGGAGAGGCGTTTTTGCCGGTGCTATGCAGAGAACGCAGGGTTCGAGAAAACTTGCGGGGCGCGAATCAGGTGCGGCGAGAGAGTACGGAGGTAATGCAGGTAACCGCAAATCTCGATTACGAGCGCAAGTCGGGTCTTGAGTTACGGGTTTCGGGAACCAGCAACGGCGGCGACGATGGCGTCAGCGAAACGATCCGCCGCTGTGGGATGGGAGGTCAAGAACAGTGCGGGCTCGATCAATTCAAGTTCCATGATGCGAAACTGGTCCTGGCTGTCGACTCGGTCGACAATTCCGTCGACTCGCGCGTACAGCGTAGGCGGTACCGCTTGCACCGCCCACGTCGCGCATTCGAGCACCGGTGCGGGCGGATCGGCGGCGAGAGACCGACCTCCGAAGTCGCTCTGCACGCGAAAGTCTCCTGGCTTGGGCGTTTTGAGGACGGCGTGACTGAACTGCCCGCCGAAGAACATGAGAGACCACTCGCCATCGGCCACGATGTTGTCCATGAATTTCTGGACCATAACACCGGGGCCGGCCATGAGTTCCTCGAACAAGGCTTGCTCTGATTCGGCGTTCTTCGCGTCCACCAGTTGGGTGCGGTGTGCCGTGGCGGAGATCCTAGGCTTGACCACCGCTTTGTCCCAACCTGCGTCGCGCAAGGCGGCGATCAGAGTCCGCGTCTCTGCAGGCTCACACCACAAGGTCGGGACTATGGGAATGCCCCGATTGTCCAGCGAGCGGAGGTAGGATTTATCGGCGTTCCAGCGAATCACCGCCGGCGGATTCCAAAGGTTGCGGCCGGTTGCCTCGAGAGACTCAATCCAGCGCAGAAACTCTTCGCTGTGCAGGTGATAGTCCCAGCAGGAACGAATCAATATCGCGTCGCAATCTTGCCAAGGGTAGTCGGGATCGCTCCACACGGCGGGTTCCGCTTTGAAGCCGCGGTCCGCGAGCGGCCGGAGAAGGGTTTGATCATCGGGCGTGAGATCGGGCCAATCTTTGGAGGTGGCAAGGGCAATTCGCATAGAATCCGCTGACTGGTTTACTTGGCATTTTACTTCGGAAACCGCGCTTTATTTCCTGGATGCCGTCCAAGATCGGCTCCTCGTCGTGGTAAAATGTGTTCATGGCAAACACACGCAGCGCAACGCTTAGCATACGGTTGAAACCAGAGACCAAGAAACGGCTGGCGCGGCTGGCGAAGGCATCGGGACGCAGTTCTAATTTTCTGATCGCGGACGCGGTCGAGGTCTACGTCTCCGATCAGGAGAGAATGCTGGCCGAGGTTCGGCAGTCGGATCGCCAGGTCAAATCTGGACACTACATCAAGAACGAGGACATGAAAGAGTGGCTGTTGTCATGGGGAACTGAGCACGAGCTGCCGGTTCCAAAGTGCGCCTGCGGTAAGCAACATGATGACGAGACGCTGTGCCAGTAGAAATCGTTTGGTCCGCGCTGGCCCGAGCCCGGCTGCGGGAAATTCGCGCTTACGTGGGGCGGGACAAGCCCGAAGCGGCGGAACGGCTCGCCCTGAGGATTGTTGCCAGGCTCGAAGCTCTAAGAAATCAACCTTATCTGGGCCGCGTCGGGGCAGAGCCGGGGATCCGAGAGCTAGTGATCGGAGGCACTCCGTATATCGTCTTGTACCGCGTAGACGGCAGGCGGGTTGTCATCAGCACGATCTGGCACGGGGCACAACGGCGAGAGTAGTTTTGGGGCTACGTCAGAATCATTTCCGAGGGCGTCCGCCCTACGAGCCGACTAGATATCCAGGTTCTTTACATCGAGGGCGTTGTCTTCGATGAACTTGCGGCGGGCTTCAACGTCCTCGCCCATCAGCGTGGTGAAGATGGTTTCGCATTCGGCGATGTCTTCAAGTTTCACGGACAGCAGTGTGCGCCGCTCCGGATCCATGGTGGTTTCCCACAATTGCGGGGCGGTCATTTCGCCCAAGCCTTTGTATCGCTGCACGATGTAATCCTTGCGGCCCTCCGCCAGAACGTAGTCGAAGAGATCGCGCGCCGTAGACTTTTCGACCAGCTGAGGTTCGGGCTTTTTCTTTGCGGCAGGTTTTGCAGGCGCTTCTGGTGCGGCCTTCTTCTGTGCCTTGTCGCCATCTTCGGCTTCGGCGTCATTCGATTCTTCGGCATTGGTATTTGCCGACGAACCTTTGGCCACAGTCTCAACCACGAATGGCGGCTCCATGTACGGTTCGATCTGCTTGAATTTCGAGAGCAGTTGGCGGTACTCGGCGGTGGAAGCCAACTCCCAGTTGATCAGGTGCTCCGCGCCCTGCGAGTTCACATAGCGAACTTCCCACAGATTGTGCTCTTCCTCGAAACGGCTTTCGACTTCCTTGAAACTGCGCTCTTTTTGCAGCTTCTTCAGCTCTCTTTCCAGTTTCTCGATTTTCTTGGGCGCCGTTTTCTTGTCGCCTTCGAAATCAACTCGCTTGGAGAGATCGAGCTTGGGCAGAAGGTCGGTCACGCGTTCATCGCGCAAGCGCTTGTCGACTTTGTCGAACAGCTTGAGATACTCGTCGAGGACATTCATGAAGCGCGACAGATTCGTGCCTTCGAGCTTGGCGGCGCCTTCGCCATAACGCACGACCAGACCTTCCGACGCACGCTTGACCAGGACTTTCACATACTCGCGATCGTCCTTGATGTATTGCTGAGACTTGCCTTTCTTGATCGAGTACAAGGGCGGCTGCGCGATGAACACATTGCCGCGCTTGATCAACTCCTGCATGTGGCGGAAAAAGAAAGTGAGCAGCAGAGTGCGGATGTGGCTTCCGTCCACGTCGGCGTCGGTCATCAGAATGATTTTGCCGTAACGCAGCTTGCTGGCGTCGAAATCTTCTTTCGAGATGCCGGTGCCCAGCGCCGTAATCATGGCTCGAATTTCTTCGTGCGCCAGCATCTTGTCGTAGCGGGCTTTTTCAACGTTCAGGATTTTGCCCTTCAAGGGTAGAATGGCCTGGAAACGCCGGTCACGCCCTTGCTTCGCGGTGCCGCCTGCGGATTCGCCTTCGACCAGAAACAACTCGCAACGCTCCGGCTGTTTCTCTGAGCAGTCTGCCAGTTTGCCGGGCAGACCGCCGCCATCGAGTGCGCCCTTGCGGCGGGTCAAGTCTCGAGCTTTTCTCGCGGCTTCGCGCGCGCGGGCAGCGTCGATCGCTTTGTTAATAATCTTTCGTCCAACGGTCGGGTTCTGTTCTAGGTACGCGCCCAGGCGTTCGTTGACGAAGGCTTGCACTACGCCCGCAATGTCGGAGTTCAGCTTGCCCTTGGTTTGACCTTCAAACTGGGGCTGCGGGAGCTTGACGCTGATCACCGCAACCAGGCCCTCGCGAACGTCATCACCCGTGAGATTTTCTTTTACGTCTTTGAACAGACCCATCTGCTGTCCCGCGTAATTGATGGTGCGGGTCAGAGAAGTGCGAAAGCCGGAGAGATGCGTGCCGCCATCGACCGTGTTGATGTTGTTGGCAAAACTGAAGACGGTTTCGGAGTAGGCGTCGTTGTATTGCAGCCCAATCTCCATCTCGACGCCGTCGCGCGTGGCTTCCATGTAGATCGGCTTGTCGTGCAGTGTCTGTTTGCCGCGATTGAGGTGCTTGATGAATTCCGCGATGCCGCCGTTGTACTTGAATTCAGCGGTCTTGGGCTCGCCCGTTTTCGGGTCGGTGGTGCGCTCGTCGGTGAGCGTGATCAGCAGTCCCTTGTTCAGGAAGGCAAGTTCGCGCAAACGTTGCGCCAGCGTATCGAAATTGTATTCGGTGACGGTGAGGATGCTCTTGTCGGGCAGGAAGTGAACTTTGGTTCCGCGCTTCTTGGTTGCGCCCGCTTTTTTCAGCTTGCTGGTGGGCTCGCCCTTGGAATACGTCTGCTCCCAGGTGAAGCCATCGCGCCAGATTTCCAGATCGAGTTCTTCGCTGAGCGCGTTCACACAGGAAACGCCGACACCGTGCAATCCGCCGGAAACTTTGTACGAAGATGCGTCGAACTTGCCGCCCGCGTGCAGCGTGGTCATCACCACTTGCGCGGCGGGAACTTTCTCGCCGTCGATGTCCATCGAATCTACGGGAATGCCGCGGCCGTTATCCACGACGGTGATGGAGTTGTCGAGGTGAATCGCGACTTCAATCTTGTCGGCGTATCCCGCGAGCGCCTCGTCAACGGAATTGTCCACGACTTCATAGACGAGATGATGAAGTCCAATTTCACCCGTCGAGCCGATGTACATCGCAGGACGTTTGCGGACGGCTTCCATGCCGCCCAACACTTTAATGGAATCGGCTGTGTAATCGCCGTTGCCGTTGATGGGGTTTGGTCCACCAGTCCTGTTTTTGGTGTCGACGATGGCCGTGGTATCGATTTCTTTTGTTGCCATTCAGCTCCGGTGGATATGCCAGATTTGAGCTCTGGCAGGCGCGCATTTC
>DATHPO010000051.1:0-10421 GCA_035483835.1 Terriglobales bacterium | reverse complement strand
TATTTAAATTCTTGGCGCGATCAGTCCTTGCGATTACGCTCGCGGGTGTCCCAGCCAAAGCAAACGCTCAATCGATCGACCAACTCTACCAAGCAGCCAAAAAGGAAGGCGCGTTGTCCCTAAACGGTGGCGGGCTCGCCGGCCTCTACGAGCCGTGGGTTCGGGAGTTTGAGCAGCGCTTTCCTGGCATCAAGGTCAAGCTGACCGCAGATTTCAGCAACATTCTGGCCCCGATCATCGATCGCGAGATTGCGGAAAGAAAACTGAGCGTCGATCTGACGATATTTCAGACCCTCCAGGACTATGACCGATGGAAGAAGCAGGGCGTGCTGATGTCTTTCAAGCCGGAAGGCTGGGACCAAATTCATCAAAGCTTTAAGGATCCTGACGGCCAGTATGTCGGCGTGGCGGTGTACGCGCTGTCGTATGCCTACAACACTCAGGCCATCGCTGGAATCCATGTTCCAAGATCGGCCCAGGATTTCCTAAAGCCGGAATTCAACGGCAAGGTCATCACGTGCTATCCGAACGACGACGATGTCACGCTCTATCTGTTCTATACGATTGTTCAGAAATACGGCTGGGAGTTCATGGACAAGTACATGGCGAACAACCCACAGTGGGTTCGCGGACACTTGGGAACCGCTCGCGCCGTGGCCAGCGGCCAAGCCGCAGTGACCTTCGACACTATGACCAACGTTACGCTTGGCCTGAAAAAGAACAACCAGCCAACCGATGTCGCTTTTTCGGACGTTGATCCCATGCCGATCTGGCCGCAAACGACGGCGATCTTCAAGGACGCCCCACACCCGAACGCGGCCAAACTCTACATCACCTGGTTCCTGGCGAAGGAACAGCAAAACCGAACCGGCACCTGGTCGACGCGTTTGGATGTCCCTCCACCGTCAGGTCTCAAGCCGATATTCGACTATCAACTTGCCAACGACTTTCGCAGCTTCATCACCAATGAGAAGCTCGCCGAGGAGATGCGTAAGCGGTTCGAGAGTTACATCGGCAAGCCGAAGGGCGAGCCGGTGATTCACTAAAAGTCTATCAAGCAAGGAGAATGACCTCTCCAAGTTGGTTGGCTAACCGGACGTATCCGAGTTCCACGGTGCGGATGTTGCCCGCGTTCGGCTGCTCGCAATCTAAACGGGCGTCTTCACAAGACGGAAAGATATAGTCCTCTCGCCCTCGCGCAGGAAAGCGGCCGGCCCAGCGAACCGTGGCCGGTACAATGTGTTACCTATGTCTCAGGCCGCTCACGGGAATCCTGTAAACAGTGTTAACACTTACTCGAGCTACGGCTCGGCGAGCCAGTTGGCCCTCAATTCCTTGCAGCCATCTTCTCGCCGTTCTTCACTTCGACATACGCGATGCCGTTCACTCCGCTGCACGCCAGCCACAAATTGCCATCCGGCGTATGCACCATATTGCGCACCACGCCTCCGCCAGACGGAATCACCCATGTTTGAAATTTCTGTGTCGCAGGATCAAACCGCACCACCGTATTCGGCTCCGTCCCGGACTCGCTGTACCAAATAATATTTCCCACGGAAGTGATCCCGTAAGGCTGCGACCTCGGACCGCCCGGCGACGGCCACTCGGCCGTCTGACCGGTCTTGGTGTCGAGCCGGCCCAGATAACCGCGGGCGTAATCCGTGTACCAAATCACGTCGTCGGGCGTGATGGTCACGCGCCGCGGACGCGAATCCAGGTGCGGCAAAACGTACTCGTGAATTTCCAAAGTGTCCGGATCGATGCTCGCGATCTTATAACTTCCAAACTCCACGAAGAAAGGAACTCCTTTCGAATTCACCACCATGCCGTAGGGATTCGATTTCGCCGTCGGCGAGTTCACCACTTTCACTTCGCCGGTGCTTGGGTCCAGCCTTCCCACCATGTTGCCGCCTTGCACTGTAAAATATATTTTTCCGTTCGGCGCAAAGAGCAGCGTGTGAGGATCGTGCGCCTTCGCATCCGGCATCGGATATTCGGTCACGGCGCCTGTCTTCGGGTCCAATTTGCCGATGTAAGCTTTAAAATTCGCGGTGAACCAGATGTTGCCGTCCCTGTCCGCCACCAAGCCGTGCGGACCGGACATCGGCGTCGTCAACGTATATTCCTTGAACTCATTTGTTTTGGGATCGAATCGTCCCAGCACGTTGGCCATCTGCCCCGTGTACCAAACGGAGCCATCTGGCGCCACCAGCGGATCGTGCGGCCGCGATCCCGGCGTGGGCACTTGCCATTCCTTGATCGAAACTTCAACGCTGCCCGGAACCACCACCGCGTCCGGCTGCGTCTTTTCTGGGAAATTTTTTGCCAGATATTCTGTCAGCACCGCGACTTGATCGGGAGGCACCTGCGCGCCGGCGTTGATCATCATATGCACCACCGTCTGCCATCCCGGCAGGGAATGTCCCGCGTTCGTCACGGTGCTCAGGCTGTGGCAGGTGACGCAAGCCGTACTCACTGTCTGTTTGCCGGCGCCGTCAGGCAATGCGCTCTGGCCCGATGACGGAATCCCAAAGCAAACCGAAGCCGCAACGATGGTCATAGTAGTTCTAGTTGTGGCCGCGAGCCGGAATCGCCTCGGCACCTTCACGGCATACAAAGCCCTACGTCCCATATGACCCTCCACCTGCCCCGCTGCCATGCTCCAAGACTCATGCGGCCGACGGTATCGAGAGTTGCCCTGCAGGCAGTCCGCCTCCGCAGAGCTTCTTTTACCCGAATAATTACGCATGGGAAAGTACAGAATTTACGGTATCGCATCGGGCCGCATATGTTTGTCACCCTACCAAACTCACATGAAACCCCAGCCCGACATTCATGACCTGTACGCCGAAGCCATCGCTGCGGAAACCCCCGAAGAACTCGATCGCGTGATTCCCAAACTCCGGCAAGCGCTACACGAGCATTGCGAAGATGTTCGCGGAAAACTTGCTCACTACCCTCTAATCGCCCGCCGACTAGTCCGCCAAATCAACGAACTGCTGCTGGATCAAGAAACGATGCCGCGCGGCAATCAGGCGCACGGACTCAACAGCAAAAAGAAATAGTCCGAGACCGCCGCCCTCTGCTGTTGCCCGCGGCGTCAGTGGCTGCGCTTTGCAATATATTTTGAAATTGAAAGAGGCGGCTCACGAACCGCCCCTCCCATCGTCGTAGGCGAGCTCTAGTGCGAACTCGCGTCCGCGCTTGCACACGCGATGCCAGTCTGGCTCGGCACTCCAGAAGTATCGACGAACACTAGGCCCCCGGGGTTGGTCAAGCCCGTCACGATTGGCGTGATAAATCCCGAAGTCATGTCCAGTGCGCCGACAAAATGCGCTCCATCCGCGGCCGTGTACGCGGAGCCGGGCGCAAAAGCCTTCTTGTGAATCGCGTACACCGCGTTCAAGGTTTTGTCGGCGACCAGCAGGTATCCGCTATCTGATGTGGCAAACGTGGTGTCATCAACTTCCACGCGCGTCACGCCGGTGGGCGATTGATAAGTCAGCGGCAGAACCAATGCGCGCTGGGCAGACGAAGTCGGATTGGTCACGATAACCAGTTCCTGATCGGCTTGGCTGTCCAGAACGATGTTGCCCAAAGGATCGAGTGTCATTGAATCAGGGTCTTGAAGGTTCAGTGAAGCTGTGGCGTCGGTCGTTAATTCGGTTGCGCTGGCGTTGCCGGCCAACGCCTCCTTCACGTCAACGTTGGTCGTCCCCAGCCGCACGGTGACGATGGCCTGCTCGGTGTTTGGATTGTGCGCGGGATTCGATGCACTGAAGTAAACCTGGCAGCCGCGGAAAACGATGTCATCGTACCCACCGCCGTGCAGCCCGGTACCAACGGCGTAAAGCTTCTGCTCTTGAGTCGCGGGGTTGATGATCACCAGGTTGCTGTTGCCATCTTCATTCTGCAGCGCCCACAGCAGACCCGTCGCGGGATCCAGTTTCAGCCCGTCGTTGTGACCCGGCACTGTGTAGACGTGTACCACGGCGCCGTTGTCGATGCGATATTCCACCACTTGGCTGTTTTTGCCGTCAGAGCCGTCGGGCGCATGGCCATCTCCGTACCCGACGAAAACATGGTTCGCGACCACGGCGATTGAATCGGGGGCGCTTAAGGTGCTGTTGCCTTTCGCAAATACGGTCACCGTGTAGGGAGCCACGGCCTTCGGCGCTGATGCCGCTGGCGTTTGCCCAAAAAGGGGACCGGCAATCAAACTGGATGCAATGAGGACTGCAGGGACGAGTACGGATACACCTGACTTCTTCATGGTTTTTTCTCCTAGATTTCTGCGGATGCAGTAAAGCGCCAACAAGCTAACTACCCGCAAAAAAATGCTAGGTCAACGCACCATGAACGTTTGGTAACCTACAACGTCAGCCAAGCGAGTAGGTAAGTGACACGAGCGGTTCGCTATGCGCCGCCATCTCTACAACACCAAGCCGGCCAACATCTTGCGAAAAACGAAAAGGCGGGCACGGAGTCCCGCCTTTCCGTCCCACGGCGCGATCCTGTCTTTGGCAGGCCGCAAAAACTACCAGGGCACCGGCTGCCCCAAGTGGAAAAATCCGCCAGACGGCCCATCATCGGGCAACGTCGCCAGCTGCGCGCTCGTTTTTCCACCCTCGGACACTTCCAAAGTCGCTTGCGGCCCGCCCATCGCAGTCTTCACCCAGCCCGGATGCGCGGAATTCACCTTGATCCCCGTCCCGCGCAATTCCTGCGCCAGGTGAATGGTGAACGCATTCAGCGCTACCTTCGACGCATCGTACGCAAAATTCTTCATCTCGTAGATCGGCGATTTGGGATCGGCGTGCAACGTCAGCGAGCCCAGAATACTCGAAAGATTTACGATGCGTCCCGCCGGAGATTTCTTAATCAGCGGCAGCAGAGTCTGCGTCAGCGCGACGGCCTGAAAGAAATTCGTCTCGAAAGTCTTCCGCAGATTTTCCTGTGTAATCCTGGACGTGGAGTTGAGGCCAAGACTGCCATTCGAACCTTTTATCCCCTCGTCCAGGATTCCTGCATTGTTGATTAGAATGTCCAGCCTGCCGTACTTGCGGTCCAGGTAATCGTAAATTTCCTTATGATCGGCCGTCTTATCAACATCAAACCGTACTGCCTCCACCGATTTCGCGCCTTCCTGCCGCAATTCTTCCGCAGCCGCTTGCCCGTTGGCCAAATCGCGCGAGCCCAGCACCACGGTAACTCCTTGTTTGCCCAGAATCCGCGCGGTCTCCAGACCCAACCCGCGATTCGCGCCGGTAATGAACGCCACCTTCTTTGTATCAGTCATCGAAGTTCTCCTGAATTGGTGAGTTTCCCGACTGCTCCGAATTCGATGACTTCATCGTGCGCCAAGCTTCAAACAAAATACAAGCCAGCAAATCGTGCCGGGCGTACGAATAAAATTGAGTCGCAACTTGCAACCCGTCCGTCTAATCACGGGAATGGAGGATTCATGTCTAAAGTCTGGTTGATAACCGGCAGCGCCAGCGGCCTCGGTCGCAACATTGCCGAAGCCGTCCTTGCCATGGGCGATCCCCTCGTGGCCACGGCCCGTGATCCGCGCCGCTTGGAAGATTTGGTGCAGAAATACGGCCATCAAATTCGCACGGCGCCCCTCGACGTCGCCGATGAAGAAGCCGCCAAAGCTGCCGTCGAGCTCGCGGTACACGCATTTGGGCGCCTCGACGTCCTCGTAAATAACGCCGGCTACGGCGACATCGCGCCCTTCGAGCAGCTCAGTCCCGAAAGATTCAAGGCCGTCATGGACACCAATTTCTACGGCGTCGTTAACCTCACGCGCGCGGCGCTCCCCGTCATGCGCAAACAAAAGAGCGGCGTCATCCTACAGGTATCGTCGGTCGGCGGACGCGTCACCCGCCCCGGCAACTCGCCCTATCACGCCGCCAAATGGGCCGTCGGAGGTTTCACCGAGTCACTCGCGCAGGAAGCCGCGCCCTTCGGCGTGAAACTCTGCGCTCTCGAGCCCGGCGGCATACGCACCAATTGGGGCAAGCGCGCGAATCAAAATATGCCCGAGCTGATCCCGGACTATGAACCCTCGGTCGGAGCGTTTACCAACGCGTACAAGTCATACTGGGGGCGGGAAAACAGCGATCCCGCAAAAGTTGCGCAGGTCATTCTGCAACTGGCCTACAGCAATAATCTTCCCGCACATCTCCTGCTGGGCAGTGACGCAGTCCAGCACGCCGCAAGGGCCCAAGCAGCGCGCGAAGCCGACGCAGAGCGGTGGCACGACGTAAGCGTCTCAACAGACGCAGACGCGAAAGCCCATGCCAACCCGAGCTCCACAGCCACCGTCAAGGCCAGCGCCTAGGCAGCTTCAACAGCAACGAAGGCTTTAACGAGCCGGCCCCCGGCGCGAACTGCACTAGCGCGCGCGTGCGGCGTTCGACCGCGTGCGCCGTGACCTGCTGCGAAGCTGCGGCCACTGCGAAAGGCGAAGAGCACAGCCAGGAGTGGCTGCGCCACAAAGGCCAAGTTCCTTGATTAATTTTTGCATGCTGCATCGGCGTGCTGGGATCAAAGGAATGACATCGTAGGCGCGCTCGACAATACGACAACACCCTGTGCCTTTATCTTTACGCCTGTTTCGAGATCACTTCGATCGCCGCGCCTCTTGTCCACTGCGAGCTCGCGAGAACAAGTGTGAGGGCGAAACGACAACACCATCGCTCGAAGCAGAGCGCAGTTCATGCGTGCTATACTGAAGGTCAAGCAGGAGGCCCGCATGACGAAACCCATCCAACCTGACAAGAAGACCAAGGCGGCTGTTGTGCGTCCCGTTACCGACCAGCGGGTAGAGCTTGTTTCCGCCGATGAGTTGCGGAAAGCCGTGAATGTGCTAACGACCTCCGATCCTGAGAATCCCGCGCCCAATCCGTTTGTCCACGGCATTGATTTCGAGCTGCCGGCGAACAATAACGGCAAGAGCGACCCCAAGCACTCTGGCTAATCCCAAGTGTCGTTTACGAGTGACTCAACAAGCCGGTCCTACACAAGTGGCTTCTACGAGTAACTTCTACAGGTACAAGTAGCTTCTCGATGACGTTCGACGTTACTGGGCTTCTGATTTTTCTTCTGGCGATTGTTCCCGGATTTGTCGCCCAGCAATCCCGCTATTCGATCATTCCCCGGTCGCTGCAGGAAAAAAGCCTGGTGGAAGAAACCGGGGACTACGTTCTCAACAGCGTATTCATCCACCTGATCGTTCTTTCCTGTTTCCGGATTTATCTGCTGCTCAATGATCCCGGCGCTCTCGCGAGCGGAAGTCTCGCCGTCGAGCAGCGAAAGCTGTTGGAATGGTTTTGGCAGCACCATTATCTGGTTTTCACGTATTACCTGACCAGCCTTGTTGTGGGCTTTTTTCTCGGACTCTTCCGCGGTGTGGTGTCTCGCAGCCAACCGTTCCGCAACTGGATTGCGGGTTTCAAGCCATTTCGGTGGTTACTGACGAAGGCCGGAATAATAGGCTTCTTGCAAGACGAGCCGGTTTGGTACGGGGTACTGCGGCAAAGAACCAAAGACGAAATCACTTTCGTCGAAATCAGAATGAAAGACGAACGCGGATTTTATGCCGGAGAGCTGAAGTCCTACGGAATTCTGCGCGATTCAGAACGCAACAAAGATTTCTACATCACCAACGCCTACCACAAGAAATCAAGCACGGAAGGATTTAGCAAGCTGAACGCCGACGGCGTGCTGCTGAATTTCGGCGACGTAGAATCGATGCAAGTAATCAAGCGCAACTACCCGCGCTAACTTGCTCGCCGCAGACGGATCTGCGGTAGTCGTGCCTTCTCGTGAGACAGCATAGTTCCGTCGTTGTCGTCGTCACGCAGTGCTAAAATGAGTCCCACGGTGAAAAGAGTCACGAAGCGGTACAAAATGATCGGGCGCCCATTACGGGTTGGTCCTCCGCAGGCCGAGGCGTATCCGGACTTTTCCGCACTGTGTCGCCGCATCTTCGGCGCGAAGAAGGCTCGCAAGACCGGCACCCACCTGGTGTCGGAAGCGCGAAACTGTTAGTCGCATCTGCCTCAAATTTCTAGTTCAGTTCCGGACCGCGAATCGACAAAACGCCTCGCGCCCTTCTTCATACCTTCCGCTGTTACCAGCCGGCGCGCTTGCCGGCTGCACTTGGGAGTGAATGACGCAGCGCGATGATGAATGGCGCGGTGAGGCGCTGTAGTTCGTCTAACTCGTCCACCAACTCGTGAACCAGCAGTTGAGTCGTGTCCTCGAGGTCGCCGCCCTGTTCTGTGGCGTTGGCATTGATGGCCAACCGAAGAATGTGAATATGGTTGATCAGCTGCTGGTAGTAGCCGTCGAGACTGGGCCCGCGCGAGACGGGTCGGATGTCGCTCATAGAAGCCTCCTTTCGACCATTTGAGATACCGGGATTTTAGTTTCCCGCGATTGTCGAAACGGATCAATAGATTGGAAGCCGCCGCCACTTCTATAGTGATGCGCCCGGTCAGTTCGTTTCACGCGAATGCTTGGGCAGTGAGGCTTCCTCTACTTGCTGGCCTTAGTCGATTTCGAAGTGAAAGACGTCCATCACCACGTAGGTCTGGCGATTGATCAGCACCAGGTGCCCGCCGACCACGACGTGTTCGCAATCGGGTGGAGGCGGAGGAAGCCGCCGCTCGAGATCCTCGGGACAGGGTTGAATCTTTTTGCGTAAGCCAGGAGGAAGAGTTCCGCGCACCACAAGCTGTTTTTCCAGGCCCGGAGGTAGCTGATCCTTTTTCGCCAGTCCAGGCGGCAGATGATCTTGATGCCCGCCGTACCAATCGCGCATTTCGTCGCGGTCGTGATCGCCGTAGTAACGTTCGTGCTTGTCGCCATGCTTATCATCGTCGTCGCCATCATGTTTGTTGTGGCCATTGCCATGCCCTTGCGCCATCGCAATGCTGCTGGTGAACAAGAGCGCGGTCGCAAGAACGCAGAGCTGTCGCGTGAGCTTCATAGGTCCTCCTGGCGTAGGGCAGGCTGGGCCTTAAATATAAGGCAAGCGCAAGCGAGGCGTTGCGCATTGGGTCGTGCACTGTGCCGAGTTGAGAACCTGTCCCAACGCCCACTTCGGCGGAGGAGTGCCGCCCGCGACAATCCACAGGGCGCACGATTTCCACAGAGTGAGCGTAAAATTAATTTTGGATTACGGCTTGACACTTTGAGCACGCTTCGATAGACTCGGGGTTCGTCTGTAGTCCTTCCAGCTGGCCTGGATTGACCTGCTCTTTGACAATCGGATGATACATGCCAGAACCCGTTTGGTTACGGTCTGTGCGCCGGGTGTACCGGTGTATGGACCACATTTGAGATAACCGAGCGATTTAAAAGTTCGTTCCCAATCCGGGCATTCGACGCGAGTCGTGATGCTTGTGGTTGGAAACACCAGATTTCAAACGAGAGTTTGATCCTGGCTCAGAGCGAACGCTGGCGGCGTGCTTAACACATGCAAGTCGAACGCGCAGCAATCTGTAGCAATACAGGTTGTGGGCGCGTGGCGAACGGGTGCGTAACACGTGGATAACCTTCCTTCAGGTGGGGAATAACCCAGTGAAAATTGGGCTAATACCGCATAACAAAACGATGGGACATCTCGTTGTTTTCAAAGGCGCAAGTCGCCAGAAGAGGGATCCGCGGCCGATTAGCTTGTTGGCGGGGTAATGGCCCACCAAGGCAATGATCGGTAGCCGGACTGAGAGGTTGGCCGGCCACACTGGAACTGAGACACGGTCCAGACTCCTACGGGAGGCAGCAGTGGGGAATCTTGCACAATGGGCGAAAGCCTGATGCAGCAACGCCGCGTGGGGGATGAAGCTTCTCGGAGTGTAAACCCCTTTCGACCCGGAAGAAAGCCCGCAAGGGTTTGACGGTACGGGTATAAGAAGCCCCGGCTAACTACGTGCCAGCAGCCGCGGTAAAACGTAGGGGGCCAGCGTTGCTCGGAATTACTGGGCGTAAAGGGTCCGTAGGCGGTGTGGCAAGTCGGTAGTGAAATCTCTAGGCTTAACCTAGAGGCTGCTGCCGAAACTGCCGTGCTAGAGTGTGAGAGAGGCGAGTGGAATTACGGGTGTAGCGGTGAAATGCGTAGATATCCGTAGGAACATCCGAGGCGAAAGCGGCTCGCTGGATCACAACTGACGCTGAGGGACGAAAGCTAGGGGAGCAAACAGGATTAGATACCCTGGTAGTCCTAGCCCTAAACCATCAGGACTTGGGGTGTGCCCTGTACGGGGCACGTCCCGTAGCTAACGCGTTAAGTCCTGCGCCTGGGGAGTACGGTCGCAAGGCTGAAACTCAAAGGAATTGACGGGGGCCCGCACAAGCGGTGGAACATGTGGTTCAATTCGACGCAACGCGAAGAACCTTACCTGGGCTTG
>DATHPO010000050.1:0-2152 GCA_035483835.1 Terriglobales bacterium | reverse complement strand
GGGGAGCAGGGCATCATCAGCCGGTTGCTCGGGGTCCGAGCCGGCAGCGTGTTCACTTTTGCCGCCGTGAGCCAGGACGAAAAAACCGCACCGGGCCAGGTAACCGCGCAGGACTTGCGCAGCACTTACCGAATCGAGCAGGTCGATGCGGCGACGCGGGTGTACGGAGTCGCTGGCGATCCTGTGGAACACTCGCTCTCGCCGGCGGTCATGAATGCGGCGCTGCGTCGTGAGACGGTCAACGGCGTTTATCTCCCGTTGCACGCCAAGACTCTGAAAGATTTGCTGGCTTGCGTCCGCGATATTCCGATTCACGGTCTTTCCATCACGATGCCGTACAAGACCGCGATTCTGTCGCACCTCGACAACACGGACTCGCACACGACGAAGATTGGCGCCTGCAATACCGTGGTGCGGGCGCAGGACGGAAACCTGTACGGCTTCAATACCGATGCCGCCGGGGTCGTGCGCCCGCTGGAGCAGCGGATTACGATCGAAGGCGCGAAGATTCTGGTTCTCGGAGCCGGGGGTGCGGCTCGAGCGGCTGTATATGGGCTCAAAGAGCGCGGAGCAGAAGTTTATGTTTTGAATCGTACGGTCGCGCAGGCGCAGAAACTGGCGCGCTCCGCCCGGGCGCGAACCCTGAAGCGAGCCGACCTCAAGAAACTCAGCTTTGACGTCATCATCAATGCCACCCCGGTGGGCATGGGCAACTCGCAGGAGTCGCCCTTGAATCAGGATGAAATCAAAGCGCGGTATGTCTTCGAGATGATTTACGATCCTCCGGAAACCCGTCTGATGAAGCTGGCGAAAGCTGCCGGCGCGGAAGTGATCCCGGGAGTTGAAATGTTCGTGCAGCAGGCGGCGCGTCAATTTGAAATCTGGACGGGCAAGCCCGCGCCCTGGGACGAGATGCTCCGGGTAGTCACCAAGATCCTCGAAGAACGGGCCGCAGCCAAGAATGGCGGGAATGGGGTTAAGAAGAAGTAGCGGCTAAAAGAAGGCATCCTAAGCAAGTAAACTTCCCTAAAGGAAAGGCGTCATCCTGAATCTGGCTTCAGCCGGGTGAAGGATCTCGCGCGTGGTGGCGACACGTTTATCAATCCCATCGTATCCGTGGTGCGCAGCAGTCCCAGGGCGACGTTAGGCGTCAGCGATCCGGCCGGTCAGTTCCCCCAACCCCACCAGAGCGGATGAGCCGACATACCAGTCGGTGACCAACCTCCGAATCATCTCCTGCCACTGCGGCGCCGAAGCATGTGGCCACGAAGCTTGCGGAACTGGGACAGGCACGGTGAGACTTTCGGGATCCCGGCCCGGGGAGACCATGCCGATGGAATTGGCTTTTCTCCGCGCAGGTTCTCTCCGCACCCCACCTAATTCCCGAATGAAAACCGGGGGACCGACCAGTAGTCCGATTCGCTGCCGAGGGTGAACTTGCCGGACTTGGGCAGTAACGGCCACGGCTTCGTCGGAGTCCTCTGGCGCCGCCAGCAGCACCAGATTGTACAAATATCTTGTCCAAAGAACCGCGGCGTCTGTAAGGTTGCTGGCGGTGTGTACCTCAATTTCGTAGTTCCTGAGGATGGTCGCCCGCAGGTTCTGTTTGATGTGGTTCTGATCGATGAGCAGAATCCTTCGGTGATCTTGGTTCAAACGAGTCATGGAGACACCTCTCGAAAGCACCCTTCGGCAACAAAACCTCGAAGCGGACGGCAAACCCGGAAGGCCTGAAATAGGCACAGGCCCCCGGAGTTCCGCGCGGTTAGAACTTTCAGGCCATACTGCCGATGGCATGAAGAATAGTGAATCGAGGTTGAAAGAACGTTTCACGGAGGTTAAGCTTCTGTAAATTTGCTGCGCGTCGAGCTGAACATTGACCGCGGGTCATTTGCGAGGGGTAGTGTAGTTTTTTCGCGCCGAAACGATGCCCTCGGTCACAAAAAGGTTGCATTTTTCGAGTACTGAAGTAATATGTTACTTAGGACGCGGTGGTAAGCGTCCGATCCAATCGTGGTACCGCCCTTTCTTCCAGGTTCAAGAGCCGTAACCAACTGTCTCGTCACGAGGTGGATACTACTGCCTCGGACCAGGTTCGGAGAAACCTTTTATGGCGTGGTACGCTTATTGCCTCACTGAGCAACAGAACCTA
>DATHPO010000049.1:0-7417 GCA_035483835.1 Terriglobales bacterium | reverse complement strand
GTGGTGGCTGTGCTTAGCTTTCACATCCTGGTCAACGTCGGCATGGTGGTCGGTTTTATGCCGGTCACTGGAATACCCTTGCCCTTAATGAGTTATGGCGGGTCTTCCGTCCTGTTTATGTTTCTGGCGCTGGGCATTGTGATGAACGTCCGGATGCGCCGCTTCGTTAACTGAAGCAGGGGAAGAAGGCAAGGAGAGTTTGCCGCGCTTGCCATTTGCGGCTTAAAACAAGATCACGATCGCCCTCGCGTAAAGAGGGCACTCACCGGCCAGCAGCAGTGAAAGGCCGGGCAGGATTGAAGCTAAGGCGCTGCCAGGCGGGTAACGGCCCCCCCAAAGATCTGAGACGGTCTTTGTGAGAGCAGGTCACAAACCTTGGGCAAGCGCAATGCGATAAGTGCGAAAGATTTCCAAGCTTGTCTTACGAGTCCGGCCTCGGAGAAATCTCCGTAGCCCCAGCCGTCCCCTGTGCGGGGCGGATATCGCATCGCTCCATCCTCCCGGTTTTTCCCTGCCTATGTTCCGGTGAATCCTGCTGCCGCTTGACGGCGCAGAACCGGAGTCTGTATGACGAAAGAACTATTTGTGTCCACTACCCCGCACGAAACCAAAGTGGGGCTGGTCGAAGACGATTTGCTCGCCGAGATCTACCTTGAACGCGAGAATGAATACACCTTAGCTGGTTCCATCTACAAGGGCCGCGTAACCCGTGTCCTGCCGGGCATGCAATCCGCATTTGTGGATATTGGCCTGGAGCGCGACGCGTTCCTCTATGTTTCCGACTTCATGGAATTGCAAGATGAAGACGAAGTCGAGGAAATCCCCACCAACCTTGCTCCATCCCAACCTTATCAATCGCCGGCGCGGACCGAACCTCAGCCTTCGGAACAGGAAGCCAAGAGCTTCGTATCCACTAACGAATCAAGTTCCGCACCCCAACAGCACGCCGAGCAAACCGCCCAGCCTTCAGAGAATCGCGAACGCTCCAACGGTGGAGAGAGCCGCGAAGGACGCGGAGACTGGCGCAGCCGTCGCCGTCGCGGCCGACGAGGCGAGCGCATGCCCGAATCCAAATTTGCCCGGCCGGTTTCAGAATCACCGCGCAGCGATCATCCGGAACGAAGCGATCGCCAGGAACGGAATGATCGTCCACAAAGAACGGAGCGTCCAGAAAGAACGGAGCGGTCCGAGTATGGTCCGCCGCCGGGCTACCAACCGATCCTGCTGCCCGGAGAGTCGATCTCAAAGTATCAGCGTCTGGCGCAGACTCAAGTGCGCGCCGGATCAAGGCCGGCCTCGCAGAATCCGGACGCGCCAGCCCCGATTACCGCGGCGTTTCCCGAGGATGAACCGTTATTCGCCAAGCCGGAAACGGAGCAGCAACCGGCGATTAGCGAACCCCATGAGGGCGCAACGCGAGACAAAGCAAGGGGCGCGGCCGCGAACGCGCAAGTCGGATCTTCCGAGTGGGATCGCGAGCAAAAGCGTTTGCACGAGATGAACGTTGCCGCAGTTTTTGGAGGGACGGCTGGCGAACCTGCGCAAGTCGCAGACGGCCACGACGAACACCCGGTTACGAACCACGAGCATTCGGATCAGATTCGGATCTCCGAGGCCGCCGAGGGCACGATCGAGGAAGAACTCATCGAAGAGGAAGAAGCCGATCTCGCCTCGTACGTTGAAGATCTCGAGGAGGACGCGGCCTTCGAAGAACTGGAAGAAGAAACTCGATCAGCCGAAGAATATCGCGAGCCTATGTCGCGGGAGATTGCAGCCTCTGCCGAGGCTGCTCAAGCCGTCAGCGAGACCAGCGGTCCCGAACCGTTTGTCATTGAAGGTGGCATCGACGAACCTGTTTCTGGCGAAGTAGACGAAGCGGTTGCCGAGCAGGAAGAAAAAGAGGCGGAAGAGGCGGAGCTTGAGGAAGCCCAGGCCCAGGCCGAAGCTCTCCTTGATGCCGAAGCTCGCGGCGATGGCACAGTGGATGCGCGGGTTGAAGTCCGCGCTCCGGCTGGGACTGCAGCGTATACGCAGCGTGCTCCGCGTCCTGCATTCGATCCACGACGTGGTCAGCGTGGGCGCCGCGGTGGGGGCGGACGACGCTTTCGCCGTAATGAACCCCAGAACGTGCCCCTGATCACCGAACTGCTCAAAGAAGGTCAGGAAATCCTGGTTCAGATCGCCAAGGAACCCATTGGCAAAAAGGGCGCCCGCATCACCAGCCACATCGCCCTGCCCGGCCGCTTCCTGGTCTACATGCCCACGGTCAATCACACCGGCGTGTCGCGAAAGATTTCTTCGGAAGAAGAACGCCAGCGTCTGAAGCGCATCATCATCAGCGAACGCGAAAACGGACACGGCGGCTTTATCGTGCGCACGGCGGCGCAAGGAGCTTCCGAAGAAGAGCTGCGCGCCGACATTCGCTTCCTGAAGAATCTCTGGTCCGAAATTAAAACTCGCGCCGACGCTGGCAAAGGCCCGACGCTGATCTATCACGACCTCAACGTAGTCGAGCGCGTCCTTCGCGATCAGGTTACGTCCGACTTCACCGCCATCTGGGTCGACACTGAGCAGGAATACGAGCGCGTCCTGCGCTTTGCCAACCGTTTTCAGCCAGCGTTGGTGCGGCGCGTCAAGCTCTACAGCAAAGAAGTCCCGCTATTCGAGCAGTTCGGCTTGAACGACGAAATCAACAAAGCCCTCAAGTCGAAAGTATGGCTGAAGAGCGGCGGCTACATCGTCATCAATCAGACGGAAGCCTTGGTCGCGATCGATGTCAACACCGGCAAATACGTCGGCAAGACGGCGCGCCTCGAAGACACCATCGTCAAAACCAACGTCGATGCCATAAAGGAAATCGTCCGCCAGATCCGCCTGCGCGATCTGGGTGGCATCATCATCATCGACTTCATCGATATGGACGAGCGCCGCAACCGCCAAAAAGTCATGCAGGCGCTCGAAGAAGCGCTACGCAGCGACCGAGCCCCGTCGAAAGTTTTGCAGTTCAACGATTTTGGATTAGTCGCCATCACGCGCAAACGGGTAAAGCAATCGCTCGAACGCACCATCGGATCGCCCTGCCCATACTGCGAGGCAACCGGCTACGTGAAATCGGTGACTACAGTCTGCAACGACATCTACGTAGAAATGCGCAAGATGGCCAAGCACCTCGACCACGCCGACGTAATGCTGCGGGTAAATCCCGAGGTAGCCAAGGCACTAAAAGGCAACAACGGCAAAGCACTAACCGAGATGGAAGAGCTAACCAAGCGGACCGTAATCGTGAAGAGCGATCCCGCATTACACCAGGAGCAGTTCGACATCAACTGAGACTGCTTTTGAGCTCCGATGTCAAAGCGCAAACATCGCTATTGACATGTAGCCACATAGCGGCTACATTGTGGCGCGTGGCCAAGATAAAGGGCAGGGCGCAAAGTGCGAAAGTTTCTAGGCCACTTAAGGACGACATAGTGAGAATGCGAATCTCGACTACGCAGAAGCGGGCACTCACAGCAGCGGCGGAGCGCGATGGTCTTGAGCTATCAGCGTGGCTGCGGCAGCTTGCCCTTCGCGCAGCGGGCGTACTGCCGGAGTCCAAATAAGCACCAGGCGTCACGCGACGATACATGAGCACTACGCTCAGACAGTTGCGTAAGTAACCATGCCTAACGAGCGCACCACCGAGGACATTGTTCGTCGTCATCTGCAGAAGTATGGCATGCCCGCGCAGGTCGTCGAGGAGCAAACGAGCGACGATCCGAAGATCAAAAAGGCGCTCGTCAAAGCGAGCAAGAGCGGCGGCGGTATTGGAAAACCCGAGTTCATCGTTCGGCTCCAGGACGACCCCGACTTTCTGATCGTGATTGAGTGTAAGGCCGACCTGTCGAGGCACGTGAGTGCTCAAAAGAACAAACCTGGCATCTACGCAGTCGACGGCGTGCTCCTGTACAGCGCACATCTCTCCAGAGACTTCGATGTCATTTCAGTCGCAATCAGCGGCACCAACACGACGGCCATTAAGGTGTCGACCTTTCGACAGCTACGGGAGAGTGCAGCGCCCGAGCCGCTCTGCGACGAACACGGGCACGTAGAACGACTGCTCCCCGTAGCGGAGTACCGTCGCCTACTGAGTTTCGACCCGGCTGTCCGCCAACGGGCACATGACGAACTGATGCTGTTTAGTCAACAACTGCACCATTATCTGCGTGACTACGCCAAGCTAAGCGAAAACGAGAAGCCTCTCGCCGTTTCCGGCTGTCTTCTCGCGTTACGCGACGAGGCGTTTAAAGTGAGCTGGCGAAAATATAAGAGCCCGACACTTGGTCGCGAGCTGATCACCGCCCTTCGTCGCGAGATCGACGCGGCGGTACCGGAGCCGACTAAGCAGAAGGTGATGCTTCAGCCGTACCAGTTCTTAGAGACGCATCCGGAACTCAATCGCATCCCGTCTGGTAAAACCGAATGGCCGCTGCGAACGCTAGTGGGCCGAATAGAAAAGCATGTTCGGCCATTCCTCGACACTTATCGTGACGTCGACGTGATCGGACAGTTCTACGGAGAGTTTCTCCGTTACACAGGCGGGGACAAGAAGGGGCTCGGCATCGTCCTAACGCCGCGACATCTGACCGAGCTGTTTGTGAAGATGGCTCGGATCGGGCTGAAAGACACTGTGATAGATACGTGCTGCGGAACCGGTGGCTTCTTAATTGCGGCACTTGCCGAATTGGACACCAAGGCCGAAGGCGATCCGGCTCTCCGAAACGATATCAGGCACCATCGGCTCATTGGCATCGAGCAACAACCTCAAATGTTCGCTTTGGCTGCGTCGAACATGATCCTCCGTGGAGATGGGAAAGCCAACCTGTTTCAGGGCAGCTGTTTCGATCCAGCGACGATCGAAAAATTGAAGAACCCTGATAGTAACCGCTTCCAGCGCCCCTCCATCGGCCTTATTAATCCCCCATTTGCACAGCAGGGCGAAGGCCTCCATGAGTTGAATTTCGTCGAGACACTCCTAGACATCCTGCGTCCAGGCGGTCGGGCAGTGGTCGTACTGCCCATGAGCTGCGCGATAGAACCCCATCCGGTGCGGAAGGCCATTCTCGCGGAACATACACTCGTTGCGTCGATTTCATTACCGAACGACCTCTTCCATCCAATCGGCGTTATTGCGTGTGCAATGGTCTTTGAGGCGCACCAACCACATGCCGATTCCCCGAGCCCAACGTGGTTCGGGGCGTGGAAGGACGACGGTTTCGTGAAGCAAAAAAAGCGAGGGCGGATCGACCTACAGGGTAGGTGGCCGACGATACGTGACGGATGGCTGAAGAGCTTCCACGCCCGGTCAACGATTGCGGGCCAGAGCGTAGTGCGCCAAGTCGACGCCGAAGGCGAATGGTGCGCGGAGGCTTACCTTGAGACAGACTACGGCGCCCTGACACGGAGAGACTTTGAGGCGCTAGTCCGGGAATACGCCATTTTCGAGGCAGTAATGGCAGGATCCGGTGACGGTGCCTAAGACCATGCAGTCTGTTGAAAGACTCTTTGATATTCACAAGGGGCATCAACTCGCACTGAACCGCGTCGAGCGCGTCCCGGACGGACGGAACGCAGTGGCCTATGTAGCGCGCAGCCACCGAAACAATGGGATTACAGCGTGGGTCCGTGAGATCGACGGGCTCCAACCGGCGAACGCGGGAGATATCAGCGTGTGCCTCAGATCGCGAAACCACTCTCTTGCCGCATTCGTCCAGCCGCGTCGCTTCTATACCACATACCACGTCGCGATCCTTACTCCGAAGTCGCCGATGACCATTCAGGAGAAGCTCTGGTGGTGCCTATGCCTTAGGGCGAACCGCTTCCGGTTTCACTTCGGACGTCAGGCCAACCGCACTATCGGGTCGCTAGCGCTTCCTGACGGCGTGCCTGCATGGGCGGCGGCTCTGAAACTTCCGAGCCATGGCAGCGATGAGATTGGGGATGCTGGTGTTGCAGTCGACACATCCTCGTGGGTAAATTTCAAATTGCTGGACATGTTCTCGATGCACGCAGGCGAACACACTACGCGGCGGAACCTAGGCCACGGCAAGACTCCATTCGTGAGCGCCTCCGCCTGGAACAATGGGATCACAGCAAAGGTGGCAGTGCCTCCCAATTGGAGCGGCGGTCAGATTACTGTCGCGAATAACGGAAGCATAGGTGCGGCCTTCTATCAGCCGCGCTCGTTCACCGCCTCGCGCGACGTGACGGTACTACAGCCCAAAATGCCCCTCTCAGCCGCGGCCGCATTGTTTATTTGTACACTGCTCCGCAAAGAGAGCAAACGTTTCAACTACGCGAGGAAATGGACATCTGGGCGCATGCGGGAATCCACGGTTCGACTGCCCGCTAGAGCATCGGAACCCGACATTCAGACGATGGAGCAGTTCATGAAGAATCTACATCTCGGGTGGGCACTATAAGGCCGGGGCTGGCCCAGCGAAATGCCTATTTTTTCCTTGACCCAGGCGTCTTCAAACGGCTAACATAATGATAACTCCATTAGCTGTTTGATAACAGCAGTGTCTTTCGGGTTCTTTGACAATTTCGGGATTCCCCGCAGCAAAGCGCGTCGATCTGCTCGCGAGAACGACCTATCCCTCCGAAACACCCCCGCTAAGTCCTTTAGAAGGGATATTTTAGAGGGGTATCTCAACTTGCTGCCTGTTTTCATAGACTTACGAAGCAGAAAAAGTTCCGGGATTATCCCCTCCGTAAGTCCTTTAGAAGGGATATTTTACGAGGGTATCTCTAGAACAGAGCCTTTGTTTTCATAGATCTGGCAAGAAAATGTGTTTTTTCGGGTATATACCCTGTACTTCATGACAAACACCGACTCGCAAACGTTAACTTATAAGTAAACAGCAGCGCGGCCCTCAATCCAAACTCAACTGGCGTTGCTGGCACCCAGCGTCTTTTCCTGTGGAACTCCGGTCAGGGTTTTCTCGACTAACTCGGAGCAATCTTGCAGCTTTTGCAGCGGGGGACGGATCTTGTCAGCCTCAACCTTGGCGCCGCGCTGTTCGGCCAGCGTCATGACGCGTTCGGCATTCTGATTCACCGAGCGGCCGACTTCGAGAAGCACGACCAGGGCGTCGGCGTGCAGCTTCCAAAGCGATGCGGAATTTTCGGCGCGCTTCATTTCCTCCAGTTCAGTGGTCATGCGCGCGACCACGGCAACCAGGCGCAACATCACCCGGGCGACTCCGGCTCGAACGCTCTTCTCCTCCAAATAGTCGGCGCAATAGGCATCGGCTTCGGCGGCCGTGAGCAGGAGATTGAAGAAGCGCATGGGAACCACTTGACGGAATTTCGGGTCGGCCACGCGCACGAAGATGCGAATCGACTCCTCGATCCTGAGCAGTTTGCTTTCTTCGGT
>DATHPO010000048.1:0-11949 GCA_035483835.1 Terriglobales bacterium | reverse complement strand
GCCGTCTTCTCCAGCGGGCGTCGCGAACGCAAGCGGGTTGATATAGCCATTCGCTGGACTTCCGCTCAGAATCCGCGGGACGCCGGGCACAACGTCGGGACGCTGACGCCCATTGAACCCCCCACCGGTAATGATACCGATCGGTTGCCCTGACATTGCAGTGACGATCGCATTGAGCTGCCAACCCGACGCAAGTCTGTTTGGAAGGCCGCTCCAAACCGGAACCCCGAAGTTCAGGGCAGTCGTAAACCGGTGGCGGGCGTCGAAAGTTGAGGGCCCTTTCTCCGCTTTCAGATTGTCGGAGTCCTGAGGGAACGCCGCCGTCGACCCATTGAAATCAATGCCGTCGGAAGCTCCGTCGAGCGATTTAGAAAAGACATAGGAAGCAAATCCAGATAGACGATGCCAATTCACAAAGCGCACTTGAGTCTGCAGGGAGTTATATGTGGAGTCTGATATGGTGCTGAACACCGCCACCTGGCTGTAGTTTGGATTCAGCACGTCCTGATTGGCATCGTAGAGGCGGGTGAGGCGCGTTCCCTTGCTTCCGGCGTAGCCGATCTGGAATGCAACGCCATGCACAACTTGCTGCTGGATGTTGAGATTCCACTCGCTTACGTATGGGGTGCTCAAATTCCGAGGCGTGACGAAAATGCTGTTCGGGCCCGTTGAGATCGGGCCGAAAACCGTGCCGGTGCCAGAGCCATTGAATGCACCCTGGTTGTAGTCGAGGGAAACAACCGGCAGAGGTCCGATCGGATTCGTGGCAAGTCCTGCAGAATTCGTAAAGTTCGCGATCAGCAGGTCCTGTGGAATGTAGTCGTAGTAGAGTCCGTAGCCCGCCCGCACCACGGTGTTCTCAAACGGAGTCCAGGCCACGCCCAAACGCGGTCCAAAATTGTTTAGGTCACGCCTGTATGCACCATCGAGGCCGCCACGGCCAACCATCTCGAGCGTCGCTGTGGGAAAGTTTGCCGGAGAAAGGGCCCCGGAAGGAAAGTTCGACAGCAGATCATTTTTCTCGCTGATCGGGCCGAAATATTCCCACCGCAAGCCGTAAGTCACAGTAAGGTTGGGGCGCAGGCGATATTCATCTTGAGCGAAGAATGAGACGCCATTGTTGTAAGTGGTGCGCTGCGTATTGCCGGTGTTGGCGGAAGCAGACGCGTTCCCCAGAAAAAATTCAGTAAGGATGTTTACCTGGTCGCTCGTACCCACCGGTACGTCGCAGGCGGTCGGAAACGCGGTCGGATCGCACGTCGAAAGGCTGAAAAGGCCGCGCTCGAAGTTGTCATTAAACGCGCTAACCCATGCGCGGCGGAATTCGCCTCCGAACTTCAACGTATGGGTGCCATGAACGAGGGTGTAGTTGTCGAGAATCTGGTAGTTCTGGCTAACACGAGCACGCGGGATGCTGAAGACGGTGGCGCCAAGATTCTCGAAGATGCCGGCAAAATCAAACTCCGGCAATCCGGTGTGCCCGGTGCCGAAATCCGGGATGTTTGGATTCGGGTTCAGCGCGTCGAGCGACGTGAAAGAATTGCGGAACCGCGTGTAACCGAAGCGGAGTTCGTTCGTGCGAGTGCCGCTGAGCGCCGAAAGCAGGCTGGCCGAAACAACCTGGACGCGCGTCGGCGAAACCTGGGCAAAAGGCGCCAGTCGCGAGCCGGATCCGAATCCGCCAAGCGAGCCGAACGGAAATTGCTGCTTGTTTTGCCCAAACGCATAGCGGACAGCAAAGGAGTGCACTGAATTGAACTGATGATCGAGTTTGAGAATGAAATTGTCGAGATTGTTGAAGTCGTTGACGACACCGGCCACCGAATTCGAGCCCGGCGGGGCCAGCGGAAAGTACGAAAGGATCGCCAGTAAAGGCGTCACGTTGATGGCCGGATTTGCCGTCTTGGCGAATCCTTCCGCCTGCGTGATGTCGTTCGAATTGGGAACGGAAAGATTGAAGTTTGAGCCGACGCGTTCGCGTTGGCCTTCGTAGGCGCCGAAGAAAAAGGTCCTGTCATGAACGATCGGGCCGCCGAGCGAACCGCCGAATTGGTTGTTGATGAACAGCGTTTTCGGGTCGGCATCAGGGTTGAAGAAATTCCGGGAATCGAGAGCCGAATTGCGGAAGTACTCGAAGACGGAGCCATGCAGCTGATTCGTGCCGGACTTCGTGATGATGTTCACGGCGCCACCACTATTGCGTCCATATTCGGCGGGAAATTGCGATTGCAGATTGAATTCCTGGATTGCGTCGACGGGAAGAAGTGTGGCGGGAGCACCGGTAATTCCCACTTGGTTGAGCGCAGAATTGTTGAACCACGGGTCGTTGTTGTCCGTCCCGTCGAGCATGTAATTGTTCGAACGGTCGCGATTCCCGTTGATATTGAATTGCCCGAAACCCTTCTCAGTGCCCGCGACGCCTGAGCCTTCCACCGTGACACCGGGGACCAGCGCGACCAGCTTTCCGAAATCGCGGCCGTTCAGCGGCAACTCGGCCACGAGTTCTTGGTCCACGGCTCCGCCAAGCACGTCCTGCGAAGTCTCGAGGATCGGCGTCACTGTGGTTACGGTGACACTTTCGCCCCGGGCTCCGACGGAAAGGGTGATATCAAGCGGCGTTTCCAGGCCAACCTGAACGCTAACGGAGCTATTCGTGAATTTTCCGAAGCCCTTTGATTCAACTTCCACTTGATAGGTCCCTGCGGGCAGCTCGGATATGACATACCCACCGTCTTCAGCCGTTGTGGTAGTACGGGCAAGGCCGGTGTCGCTATTCTTTGCGGCCACGTTCGCGCCGACAATGGCTGCGCCGGAGGGATCGCGCACAACGCCACGGATCGCCCCGCGATAAGTCTGCGCATTCGTCGGTGGAACCGCAGACAAGAGACATGTTATGAGCGTAGCAGCGATCAAAAAGGCGAGACGGAAATTGGCTGGCACCATTCTGTGGTGACCGACTTTGCGGTTTTGAAGTGCGTTCATCGTGAGGCTCCTTGGGTCGTCTTTCGTTGAATGAAGATCGATACGGTCGGAGTCACCTTGTACGCCTTTGAAAAATCCTGCTGGTTGAGCGCCACGCCAACCCGCCCACGCGAGTCGATGTAAAGCAGTGGCTTCCCGACGGGGACCGCTGCAAAGGTCTTCACGAACGGAAACGTGAACGGCTTTCCTCCAATTGTGAAATTCACCGCGTCGCCAAGCGTGTAGCCGAGCTGTTTGAAATCGTCGCCTGTGATATCCGTAATCAGGCTGCCAAAGGGATCGTCGAGCCCGATCACTTCGCCCGTGATACCTTTCGCGTCGATCTTTGTTACGCGTGGTTGCAGCCTAACCAGTTCTTTTATTTCGGGACCGACGAGCGTCCAATCTTCGCCCGCAGCAAGATGCGCGGCCGCGGGCGAAAAAATATCCCGACCGTGGAATGTGGACGAAATTTTGTCGCCGATCATCCAAGTGGTATTCGTAATCTCTCGCGCGCCTTCGACACCGTCGCGGTCGGCGACCGGCGTGATCAGCCCGTTATCGGGCAGCACGAAGAGCTGGCTCTTTTTCGTTTTGACGACGACCGCCTTTCGCGAACTCCCGACAGTCGGATCAACAACCGCGAGAAAAACCGTCCCGGCAGGATAGTAAGGCGACACGCCGGCGAGAAATCGCGCTCCTTCCTCGATCGAGAATGGCGTCACCTGGTGCGTGATGTCCATAATCTGAACGCGCGGAACGATTCCAACGATGACGGCCTTGCAGATGGCAACTGCGTCGTTTGCAGTGCCAAAATCCGTCATGAAGACAATGGTCGGACGAGGTTTTGGCTTCTTGGCCGTTTCCCGATGGGTGCCCAAGCCTCGACAGCCGGTAAATGAAAATGTAAACAGTACCGCGAGGAAAGCCATACCTAGCCGATTACTTCGAGAACGCATGCTGATCCCCCAGATGTCTTCGGCGAATGCAATCACGGGCGATTGGACGCCCGCCCCAATACTGTTTTGGCGCATCGGATCCACTTGACGCCGGAACGATTGAGCGAAATCGCACCTGACCGAAATTTGCGAGATTATAACCCCGGAATCGAAATTCAATCGAGGCGATGGAAAAGAAACCTCCGGGGATGCTCTATTTCAAGATGTATAAGAGCCAGCTGGCAGTGTACGGCAGTGGGTTTCGCGACTCTGCCGGGTGACACGACCGTACATGCCTTCCTGTGGCGCAAGGGTGACCACAGACCCGTATCCAACATCGCGATCGTTTGTTGTCGAGCGTGTAGATCGCAACCTATAATCTGCATCTCGGCCTCGTTCGATCCGAGCTCTGTTAGGTCTGGACACCGCACAGGGTCGAAAGACCCTGAGTCGCAAATCAAGGCGTGCTTAAATCAAAGGAGTTAACGTCATCAGCAATGCCTTGCCCTGACGTTGAGTGATTTTCATGAGGTTTCGCGGGCCGCGGGCCCTAAATGACAGTTTACTCGGCTCGTCGTGGGGCTGACTTCGTTATGCCATCACCTAAATAGGCAAAACCCAGGAAACGCACCGGAAGCCAAAGATTTGAATTCTTGTTGGGATGTGGCCTAGTTTAGGAGTTGAGATAAAATTTGCACATGGAAACGGCGCTGGGCAAATCTACTATCAAAACGGAGCGCCTTGAACTGCGCCATTTCAGAGCCGGAGATGCAGTCGCACTCCATCCGATCTTTGCCGATCCCGAGGCCATGCGGTTTTGGTCGAGTGCCCCCAAGTCATTAGCGGAAACGGAAGAGTTCGTGCGCGAAACCATTCGCGCGCGGCAAGCCGGTACCGGAGACGACTTCGTCGTCCTGTTTAAGGGCGTGGTTGTCGGAAAGGCAGGATTGTGGCGCGCCAACGAGATCGGATTTGTCTTTTCTCCCAGTGTATGGGGCACGGGAATTGCGAGCGAGGCCGTTCGCGCGATTGTGAGCCGTGCTTCGGCGCGTGGCGTTACCTCGATTATCGCGGATGTGGACCCACGGAACGAGCGGTGCCTTCGACTACTCGAAAAACTTGGCTTCGTTCAGACGGGCGCAGCGAAACGCACCGTGCTCGTGGGCGATGAATGGGCCGATAGCGTGTATTTAGAGGCCAGGGTTTGAAGCAGAAGGATCGTGTGTCGTTGCGCGCCGCGTCATACGGTTGCCCGAGGCCGGCCTGCTTCCAGATAAGTGTTAGTAACAGGTTTATCGACATCTATCTGGATGCGGCCATGTTCGGCGTCAATTCCAATCGTTATTGCAGCTTCGCGTACTCCGCTTTAGCTTCCTTCAGGATGGGAATGTCTGGGTCGGCGTCTTTCCATAGCGCGAGGAAACCTTTGTAGGCGGCCAGCGCACGGACGCGCGCGGCATCGGCATCCGCGCCGTGCGAAGTTCTCGCCTGCAAGGCATTGGCGCGAGCCACTCCCAGATGCGCCAAGGCTCCCGTCCAGCAGTTCCACACGATTCCGCTGTGGTCGAGAATTTTCTGAAACTCGGCGGCGGCAGCGTTGCCCTGTCCGGCTGCCAGGTATGCTTCTCCGCGTACGTACACATGATAGAGACAGGAAAGATTGGCGACGAACAGAATTTGCCCCAATTCGATCGTTGAAGAAGCTTGCAAAACATTCAGGGCGGTAGCCGGGTTCTTTTTGTTGAGCGCCAATTGTGCCTGAATCGCTGGCAGCCAAAGCGACTGCGTCTGCGTGTCCAGCGGGAACCGTTTCCCTAAGTCTCGGGCCAAGGATTCGGCTCGGGCCGCATCGCCCGATATGGCAAACGCCAGCGCGACTTCACTATCGACGCCCTGGCTGGCGGGTGCCAGCTTCAAGGCGCCTGCCGCGGACTGACGCGCTTCTGTGGGATTGCCGTAAGCCGATTGTTCCAGAGCAGCATTCGCCTGCCATATCGCCCCATTCTCTTTGCTATCCACTCGCACGGCGGAATCGACCGCCCGCTTGGTCAGTTCCCGCGCCTTGCCGACATGGCCGGCGTACGCCTCGGTGTCGGATGCGAGCGCCAGTCCAAAATCTTCATAGTCAGGTTTCCTCGCAAACCACTGCTGCTGGTCCGCCATTGCCGCAGAATCCGCCCCCACAAAGGCGAGCGCATAGAGAGCATTGTGCAATGTGAGATCGTCAAATTTTCGCGCCTGCGCCTCCTGAATGATCTGCCGCGTCTCGTCGAATCGCTGTAAGGCAAGACTGAAGTTGGCGAGATTGCCGTACAAGAGCAAGGTATTCGGGGCAAGACGCAAAGCATGCCTCGTGACTTCTGCAGCTTTTTCATACTGCCCCAGTTCGCAGTGAATATTGCCCAAATTGCCATAAGCCCCGGCTGACCGCGGGTAGCTCTCAATGAATTCCTGAAGGGTCTGAGCCGCCTTGTCCAGTTCGCCGGTTACATTCTGATAGTAATCAGCGGCGATGCTGAGCTTCTCGCGCTCGCTAACACGTTCTCTCAATTGGAACGCCTTGGTGTAGTACTCGCTGGCCCGTCCCATTTCGGCGAGACTGTTGTAGTCGATGCCCAGCGCGTCATAGCCCTGGGCAAAATTCGGATCAAGCTCGACAGCACGTTGATGGTAAGGCAAGGCTGCAGAGGGGCCTTTCTCGTTAGCTGCCTTTACGCCAAGGCTGTACTCTTTCAAAGCCTCAAGCGACGATGTGGTTGCCTGTAAGAGCGGAACATCGAATTTCTGCACCGTCGCCAGCGATTCGCCCAGTTCCCCGCGCAGCTTCGTTGCCGCCTTGCCCAGCGAGTCCAGCACCTTCTCCTTGGACACCGCCGTCATCTGCTCCTCGGCGAGCGTGTCTCCGCTCTGGCAATTTACCGCCTTCAAACCCAGCACGTATTCGCTGCCGAGACTGCCGATCGATCCGGCAAGGTAGGCTTTGCTATGCGCGCGCTGGCAAAGCTCGCGAGCCACTTCGGGCGTGACTTTCGTGTCAGCCGGACGGGTCATCAGCTGCAAGGTCTTTACCATTTCGCTGTCGGGGAGGACATTTAGAAAAGGCGATTGCCGCAAAGAAATGTTGAGTGCAGTCTTTAGCGTGTCGTCAAAAATCGGATCGCCTGTGCTGTTAGCGAAATCGGCGAGCACGACGGTGTCTTTCTCAGTGAGAGCCTGCGCCCGTCGGGCAAAGTAAAGCCGTCCGGCCAAACCCAGTACGACGGCCACCACCGCAACGCCCGCCAGTATCGGCCACTTCACAGCGTGCGTCTTTGCCGGAACCGCCGAAACTGCGGAAGCCTTTCCGACAACCCGTGCTGGCGTGGGAGAAACCGTTGCAGTGGGTGAACTTGCGGACGCTAGCTCGGCCTCCTTGGCCATCGCTGTCGAGCGTCCCGACTCCGTGTCCCGTTTCAACCGCTGCAAGTCGGTGCGCATCTCCGCCGCCGATTGGTAGCGGAGGTTTTTGTCTTTCTCCAGCGCCTTGCCGATAACCTCTTCGAGTTTGCGCGGGACTTCCGGATTCAGCTGCGTCGGAGCCACTGGCGCGCGATTCAGAATGGCATCGAAAATCTCTGCCGAAGTATTCCCCGAGTACGTCTGTTTTCCCGTCGCCATTTCATATAGCACCAGACCGAAAGAAAAAATGTCCGTGCGCCCATCCAGCTCTTTTCCCAGCGCCTGCTCCGGCGACATATACGAGAGCGTTCCCATGGGCGCGCCCGGCGTACTCAACTGCAACGCCTCTTGAGTCAGCGTCACGTCAGGATCAGTTCCCGCTTTCGTCTGCAGCTTCGCCAAACCGAAATCGAGAATCTTGGCGTGGCCGCGCTCGGTGACAAAGATGTTGGCGGGCTTGATGTCGCGGTGGACGATCCCTTTGGTGTGCGCCGCACTGAGCGCGTCTGCAATCTCAATCGCCAGTTCCAACGTCTCGTCGAGCGCCAGATGTTTGCCAGCAATGTGATGCTTCAGGGTCTGCCCGTCGAGAAACTCCATCGCGATGAAGTGTTCTCCGTCTTGCTCACCAATGTCATAAATCGTGCAGATGTTTGGGTGGTTGAGCGCGGAAGCAGCTTTTGCTTCACGCTTAAACCGTTCGAGTGCCTGAGGGTCGTGGGCTAAGTCTTGCGGCAGGAATTTCAACGCGAGAGCGCGCTCTAGGCGAATGTCAACGGCTTTATAGACCACACCCATGCCGCCGCCACCAAGCTTTTCGCCGGTGCGGTAGTGGGAAATTGTGCGGCCGAGGATTGATGAGGAATCAGGCACTTCGCGCGCATCTTACGCCCGTTTCCAGATAACTGTCGAGAATTGACGCGTTCTCTTCCGTGCGGTGGCGATTTCGTCTCGTACATCGATGCGATCGTTGCATCATAGGTGCCTACATGAAAATATCTCCGTCTATTCCGTTTTAGGTGCACCGAGTTCACCATGTTCACGCCCTCCGAATTTCAGTCCACCTGAAAGCACGGTTTTCTGTGGTTCCGCGGTTGCTTCATTTGCGCCAGACGGTGGTTTCTTCAGGTCAGAGCACAAAGTGCAGCCCTCACGGTTCGCCGAACTGATTCCTTCGTGTCTCGAAGAGGGAATCGACCGCACAAAACAGCGTCAACTCCAGATTGTGATCTGTGATGCCACGGGTACCAAAAAAGAAGTACCAATAGGCTATTGCTGTAACCGAATTTAAGGAGTCGGATGAAGAATAGCCGCCGCAGCGATTCGCTCAGTTCGGCTCGCTATGGCTCTTGTGTTTTGGTCTTGTCGCTGCAACGAATTGGGCGCAGAAGGATGAAATGGGCGCAATTAGCTCTCAGGTGGATTATAGCTTCGTGCTCGGAGTGGCCAGTGCAGTCGTCGGTCTCTGCGTTATGTTGACGGCGTATCACGCGCTGAGGGCTTTGTGGAAGATGCAGCGCACTACGCATTCTGGACGACCGCGGCGAAAGTGAAGGGTCTAGTTACTGGTATGAGTTGACGAAACAACGCCCGGCGACGGCCGAGAACTTTCTCAGAAAAGAACTTGGCTTTCGGCTTCCTTACACGCCGCCGCTGGGTAGGTCGCGATCGGCATCTTGGCCCGCTTCTGCTTGGATTGGGTCCTGTGGGAAACTCTCAAAAGAGATTCATTCTGGAAATTGGATGCCCGGCCCTACATCTCTGAATATCCGGCCACGCGAGCGACTTCGAGCATTTGTTTCTCTGACGGCCTTCTGAAATCTACGGCACAGTAATGCTAACCGGATTCGAATCAGCACTCTCGACACCGCTGGAATTCACCGCGGTCACTACGTAGTAGTAAGTGATGTGCTGCCCGGACTGTACTGTCGTGTCCGTATAGGCGGTTCCTGCAAACGGCGACGAGGTAAGTTTCGAGTACGACCCCAGCGCAGTTCCGCGGTACTCGTTGTACCCCACGATGTCAGGCGAAGTGCTGGCAATCCAGGAAAGCGCCACAGATGTGGGTGCAACACCAGTGCCGGAAAGCGAAATCGTGGCTGGGGAATTTGTAGCGCTGCTAGTGACGGTCACTGTGCCCGTCGCGGCTCCGGGGGTCGCCGGATCGAAGGCCACGGTAAGCGTGGTTGATTGATTCGGGGCCAGCGTGATTCCCGCGCTTACACCGCTGGTGCTAAAGCCGGCGCCCGTGGCGTTGACACCGGAGATGGTCTCGTTGGCATTTCCGGTGTTTGTGAGGGTAACGCCTAGCGAAGTGGCAGTTCCGTCGTTGACGTTTCCGAAGCTCAGGCTCGTAGGATTCACCGCCAGTAGTGAGCTTGCGGCCACTCCAGTTCCACCCAAAGCTATTGTAAGCGGTGAACTGGGCGCATTGCTGACCAGCGTGACAGATCCGGACACAGTGCCAGCAGACGATGGCGTGAAAATCGCGTTGAACGTCGCACTCTTTCCTGCCGCGATAGTCATCGGTGCGGTCATTCCGGAGGTGCTGAAACCAGCTCCGGCCAGGGCAGCCTGTGAAATCGTCAGGCTCGCATTGCCACCGTTCGAGACGGTGATGGTCTGCGAGTTACTGTTGCCTACCACGACGCTCCCGAATGCGGCGCTCGATGGCGTAGCCGCGATTTGTGCCTGCGTCCCGGTTCCGCTCAATGCAATAGCCATGGGAGAACCTGGAGCGTTGCTAGCAATCGAAATGCTGCCGCTTGCGCTGCCTGCGGAGGACGGCGTGAAACTCGCTGAGAAGCTCACGCTCTGACCGGCGCTGAGGCTCAGCGGCATGGACAAGCCGGCGACTGCAAAACCAGTACCGGAAGCACTCGCAGATGAAATCGTGATGCTCGCCGTGCCGGAGTTTGTCAGGGTCATCGATTGTGATCCGCTGCTGCCGACGGCCACGCTTCCGAAACTCACACTCGCCGCATTCGCGGTGAGTTTCCCCTGAACGCCTGTTCCGCTTAATGCGATGGTTGCCGGTGATCCAGAGGGATTGCTGCTAACCGAGATGGTTCCTGAATCGCTACCCGCTGCTGCCGGCGCAAATTGCACGCCAAATGTTGCGCTTGCACCTGGGCTAATTGTTTGCGGCAGACTGAGTCCAATGATGCTGAACTCTGGACCAGACAATGTCGCCGACGAGATCGTCAAAGCGGCGCTTCCAGAGTTGGTGAGCGTAATGTTCTGCGAAGAATTGCTACCCACATTCACGTTGCCAAAGTTCACGCTCGTCGGGGTGATGCTCCATTGAGCCTGCATCCCGGTTCCACTCAATGCGATAGTCATGGGAGAACTGGGAGCGTCGCTTACAATCGAAATGCTGCCGCTTGCGTTACCTGCGGAGGACGGTGTGAAGCTCGCCGAGAAGACGATGCTCTGACCCGCGTTAAGCGTCAGCGGCATGGATAGGCCTGCGACGGCAAAACCAGCGCCGGAAACGCTTACAGATGAAATCGTGATACTGGCTGTGTCGGAGTTTGTCAGAGTAATCGACTGCGATCCGCTGCTGCCGACGGCCACGCTGCCGAAAGTCACGCTCGCCGCATTCGCGGTGAGTTGCCGGTGCCGGTGCTCCCGGAGCCCTTCTGCCGGCGCACCGGAGCGTCCCGAAGTCCGTCCCGCTGATGCCGGTGCTAATCGTGCCGCAAATGTTGCGCTCGGCAGAGCGAGGCCAGTGATGCTGACAACGATTGCGATGGCTGTCAGGGTCGCAGTGAGTAGGAGAAAGCCAGTGACGTCGGACTGCTTGTGCGAGGTCTGTCTGTAAACTTGAATCTGATGATTCCACTTCTGGGCCCGTATTTTCATAACGCGCACAGCTTATGAAGGGCGCGGTTTAGTTATCTACTGGACTCGGGGACAAAAGAGGGCCAGTCGGTTTTCGCCTGTTCGTCCGTGGGACTGTACCTGTCCGGAATGCGCGGAGAGCTGTGCGGCGCACACCACCTTACGTGATGTATCGCGCGAGTATATCGACTACTTAATGGCGCTAGCCAAAGTCGCGCGTCGGGACGGACAGAAATTCGTCTGTGCAACCTGGTTGCACAAAGTGCAGGAACTGCCTAAGGAGGAGTTCAAGCGAGAGGTGGAACGACATCTGACGGGCCAGGAAACCGAACCTTGGGAGATGCTTTATTTCAAGATGTACACGAGCCGGCTGGCGGTGATCGAGCAGGCGCTTGAGACCGCTTCGTTGATGTTGGGCGGTCAAAAGGCGCGTGGCTACTGTCTAGAGATGATCTGTGCCGATTTTCTGGCCGGCGCCAGCATGGATGCGTCCGGTAACGCTGACTCCCTTCTCTTGGCGCTGAGTCGAACTTATCTATTACTCCCGAACTCGCAGCGGCAGGAGTTCTTGCTGCGGATCCCGAAAGCGTCATGAAATCAGCCGTCCCGAAACATCCTAGGCTCTGCGTGGACCAGGATTCCTATCAGCGGCTTTGCCGGCAAGTGCTGCGGCGTGATGGCTGGCGATGTCAACGATGCGGGGCTTCCCAAGATCTCCAGGTCCATCACATTCAGCCGCGCAGTTCCCTTGGAGGTGATGTCGAAGAAA
>DATHPO010000047.1:0-55919 GCA_035483835.1 Terriglobales bacterium | reverse complement strand
GGCATTCGGCACCCCTCGATTTGCTCCCGCCCTCCGATGTCCCGCGCTCGAAGAGCCGCCGGAAATTCCTTGGCAGCGTACGGGGAGTTGCCCTGGCCGGCGCAACCGCAGGCGTAATCGGCCTCGAGCCGCTTTTGGGCTCAAACCACTCTCTCGCTCATGCGGACAACGGTCATGGCGAATCCGCGGGAGGCGAACGCGCCGAAGAAGCGGCGGAAATCCGCATGGAGGCCATGAAGGCTGATCGAAGCGTACCGACTCCTCCCCACACGACAAATGGCGACGAGGAGCGCTATGCCGACAAGTGCGGCACCTACACCAAGTCCATTCTGCAAGACGGCCCCGGACGGGTGAATCTGAATGCTTACGCAAGCTTTATGGATGCATTGCAGAGCGGCAAACCAGCCGACTTTGAGAACATCATTATGGGCGGCGCACGTAAGTTGACTGATCCCCAAGCCGGCCTGGCCTTCGACTTGGAGGGCTGCGATTCCCAGAAGTTCGGCAGCGCTCCTGCACCACTGTGCCAGGAGTCTGTCGTGGTTGTCCCACCTGCGCCCGCATTGGCCAGCGCCGCGTACGGAACCGAACTGATCGAAATGTATTGGGGTTCTTTGCTCCGTGACGTCCCGTTCACGGAATACCCCTCGAATCCCGTAGCCGCTAAGGCAGCACACGAACTTTCGGGGCTGCCGGACTACGCCGGCCCGCGAAGCGGCGGCCAAGTCACTCCGGATGTGCTCTTCCGGGGAGGCTTTCCCGGTGAGACGGTAGGGCCCTACATTTCCCAGTTCTTCATTACGCCTACGTTCCTCGGCCAGCAGCCCATCAGCCAGCAACAGATGACTTATCAGCCGAATGTTGACTATCTCGCGGACCCCGCTTCCTGGGCTCTCATTCAGAATGGTGGCAGCACTGGTTTGCAGAACCAGATCGATCCGCAACTGCACTTCGAGCATTGTGGGCGAGACCTCGCCGCCTGGACGCACGTGGACGTGCTCTATCAGGCGTATTTCGTGGCCTACCTCGTATTGAACAGCATCGGTGCACCCGTGAATCCCGGTAACATGTATATCAAATCGAGGACGCAAGTCGGCTTCGCCACTTTTGGCGGGCCGCACTTTGCGGCGATGCTCGGTGAGGTGGCTTGCCGTGCCTTGGAACGCAGTTGGTACCAGAAGTGGTTCGTCCACCGCCGTCACCGCCCGGAATCGGGAGGCGGGATCGTAGAATTGATCAAGACCGGGAAGGGAAGCAGCATCAATGGCAGTCTCAACAACAACGTCCTTAATTCACAAGCCCTCCAAAGCAGCTTCAACAAACATGGCTCTTATCTGCTTTCGCAGGCTTTTCCCGAGGGCTCGCCCACGCACCCGTCTTATCCGACCGGCCACGGCGTTGTCGCGGGCGCTTGCATTACCATTCTGAAATTCTTCTTCGACGGAAATTTTGTGCTCCCAGATCCTCTGGTGCCGGCAGACGATGGGCTTTCGCTCGTGCCCTACACTGGTTCAGATAGGAATCAAATCACAGTGAACGGTGAGCTAAATAAGCTCGCGCACAACGTCAGCTTCGGTCATGGCATCCACGCTGGTATCCACTGGCGCAGCGACACCGACGTGTCGATGGTGCTCGGTGAGGCCACCGCCATCAGCATCCTTCAGGACCAGGCGCAAACTTTCAACGAGAAATTCACCGTTCATCTTACTAAGCTCGACGGAAATACAGCCACCATCTCCAACCAATAGCGCTAACGAAAAGCCCGGTCCGACCGACCGCGACTCCCTTTTTCTTTTATCCTGCCCTTCGCCAAAGCGGGAGTCGCTGTTCCCTCGAGGTTCTGCGAACGCAGAGGTCACACCGACAGCCGCAGTTTCGCCATGAAACGGCTGCTCAAAAAAGAAGAACAACTCGTGCGTAAAATCCGCATAACGGTCGGGGAAATCACGCGGATGAGAGGAGGGAGCTAGGAGAGGATGGACTGAGCCAACGTCTTGCACATAATCCACCACGCCTGGGGAGATGCAGGTTGGATCGCGAGGCGGTGCGCGGCTGGGCGTAAAGCGGACCGCGGTTTCCCACGCGAAAGATAACTCCCTGCCCACCGGCGATAAATGTTCGCTTCTTGTTTTCGGACCGCTTTCGCTCCGAGCAGCGCCGCGTGACGATGCACGACCTTAAGCATACTTGAACAGTCCCGATCGGAATCGCTGTTGGAAAGGGAATCGGGCAATTGGCTATACGTGGAGAGTGGCTCGGGTAGGAGGTAAACAACTGTCGATGCAACCAGCCTGATCCAAAGATCGCGATCCTCCGCAGGCTCCAATCCCGAAACGAAGCGTTGATCGCCCAAGACCTTTCGCCGTACAAGCACAGAACTCGTCGACAGATTCATGGCCACATGGAAGACCTCCGACTCAGATGGCCTAAACGTTCTGCCGAAGAATCCGGGGTTCGCTATCTTTGTAACGATACGCGGCTGACCAGGACCTTCCCTAAAGCATATGCCGCAAACCAGTCCCGCGCCTTCGGAGTAGGCAAGTTGGCGTTCTAGTTTTGACGGTTCCCAGTAATCATCGGCGTCGAGAAAAGCGATCCATTCACTCCGCGCATGCTCAATCCCGAGATTCCGGGCACTCGCCGCTCCGCCGTTGGACTTGCGGATCAGTGTCACGGAAGAGCCGAACTGTTTTGTCGCCGCCTCCGCGCCCTCCGGGCATCCGTCATCAACAATAATAATTTCGTGCGGACGAACCGTCTGACCTAAGGCGCTCTCCACCGCCCGGGCGATCGTCCCACTCGCTCGATAATAAGGAATGACGACGCTGACCGTCTCTGGCTTCATGGATTCGTTCGACCGTTATCCCGCTTGTCCTAGCCAAAGCCGGTAATAGAAAATTCTCTGTTTAATAGATTGAACCATAGGAGTTGGCACTTTCACCGTCAGATTTGGCAAACGCCGGGCTTTATCGGCGAATTCACACAACTCGTTGATGACCTTTCTCTCGTCAAACTCAAGCACTTCCTCGGCTTCGAAGTCGTTCGACCAATCCAAAGTTACGATAGCGTGCTCCGGGTTGATGCGCTGGCTGGGGGAGAGGTGAACAACAATTGCATCCTTCACCGAGTGTAGGACATGTGGCTTGTGGCGGAACTCCAGTCCCTTCCGGCTTCGCGTGATGAGCCATCGGTGGTGGAAGTAGCCAGCATGGCGGGGATTCTCAACGCCTTTGGATTGCTCGACAACGCGCGAAGGCGATTCGATGTAACCAGCCTTGGCAATTCGCCGCAGCTCGGAGCAAACCCATATCGGGTCGCGAATGTCTTCCAGCAAGTGCGAGCAGATCGCAAAATCGAACGACTTATCCGCTATCGGCCAAGGCCGGCGGCCACACAAGTCCGTTTGAATCCACCGCTCCGCGGAATAGCGCGGTTCGATTCCGAGTTTCTCGTGGATGTTTCCGTCGCTGCCCGTGCCGAGTTTCTCGTAGGGGATCGCATCGATCACGTAGTCCGCTCGCGGAAATGGGGCAGCGCCGCCTCCAACGTCAACGACCTTTGCATCGCGAGGGATAGTACTTAGTAATTGCCGACCTTTATCGATATTCATGAATTTTATTCGGCAGCCGGAGTCCGTCTTGAGACTCTATCGGAACCGCGAGTTGAGCGTTTGACTGGCGGCCTCTCTAGATTCTACCTCAGGCGGGAGCTTCTGGACGATGGACAGCTATCAGCGAGTCATACAGCAAGAGAAAGAATATGATCGAAATCCAGGCCGACAAGAAGCGGCTCGCACACTCAGCCGCAGCCCCCTTAATGGCACATCAGTTCCCCAGGGATATGGTCCCCTTGCTCCGCTGCAACCTGGACTCTGGCGAACTCGCGCTTGCCGAAGAACCGTCCGGCGAGGCCGATGGAATTGTGAACGCCATTTTGCGCTGCAAGACTTGCAGATCCGAATATCGCATCGAGGATGGAATCGCCTGTCTGCTGCCCGATTGGCTCACTCCGGAAGACAAGCTCGAGATGAGCATCCGGGACACGATCGACTACGATTGCACAAACCCAAGTTCTTTCGTTCCTCCGACCGAAGGTTGGAGATCGGTGCTCTCAGACAGGCTGGAAGTTCCCGCTCACTTGGATGAACTGCAAACCTCGCCCTCCCATACGGTTCTGGAACTGGCCTGCGGCGATGGCCGCTTCACGTCGCTCATCGCAAAAACGGGAGCGAGGATTCTCGCTGTCGATTTTTCGATTAACGCCCTGCGACTGCTTGCACTGAGACTGCCCGCCGGGGCCCGGGTTGGACGCGTCCAAGCTGACATCAATCAACTCCATTTCGCGTGCCGCGCGTTTGATCGTGCGCTTACTCTGACTCCCCTCGATTCTCGCGACGAACGGATGAATATGTATCGAACGATCGCTCATGCTTTGAAAGACGACGGACGATACGTCGGCAGTTTTGAACATGACGACTTAAATCGCCGCCTTTTGGGTCTCCCCCTGGTGCGTCGCTACTCCAAAGACGGCATCCTCATCGAGCATTTGACCACGAAGACGCTGCGCCTCGAATCTGCGCCTTATTTTTCTAAGATTCGCCTTCGCCCGATTCGCCCTCGTGTTCCGTTTGTCGCGAAACTGCCTCCAGCTTTGGCACTCCCCGTCCTGCGTTTGGTAGCCGCGCTGCCGTTCGTCCGACATTTCGGTGAATTGCTTTTGCTCACGGCTCAACATCCCGTGCAACTCCCCGTCGAAGGCAAACATCGTTCCGGCAACCCCCTGGCGAAAGGCGCTTACCGTTTCTACATGAGAAAAAAGAACAAAAAGACGTCATGGGGCGAAGAGTCGATTTGATCAAAGAGCTGCCGTAAAACCTGTCCATCGCTGGCTGGCACAGACGCTGGATCGTGGAGCGAACATTTCTCTTCACAACCCTTTCCCCGCATCGCCCCTGTTCAAAAAAACCTGGGTTAAAAATTGAGAAGTCTTGCGGATTTTTTGCGACCATCTTTTATCGGGAAAGGTATAGCCCGTGATGAAGAAAAGTAGAATTCTGCTGGCGGAAGACAAATCCGACGTTCTCGTTGCGTATCAGGAAGGCTTGCAAGGCCAAGGCTTTGAAGTGGTGCCCGCCGGCTCCGTCAGCGAAGCCCTCCGGCTGATTTCTATGGAAAACTTCGACGTGCTCCTCTCCGACCTACACATGCCGGACGCTTCCGATGGATTTACAGTAGTCAATGCGATGCGCCACACGCAGCCCAACGCCGTGACTCTTGTTCTCAGCAACTACCCCGTGCTTCAAGCTGCCATGACCGCCCTTCTGCTCCAGGCCGATCAGGTCCTTCTGAAACCCATCGCGTTTACCGAACTTACCGAAATCATCCAGAACAAGCTCGCGAATCCTTCGGCCCATATCGCCACGAAGAAAGAACCCGTTGCCGACATTCTCGAACGCGATCTCGATGTAACCATCGAAAATTGGATGTCCCGCGTCGAGCGCACTGACGAACTAACGGCGATCTCACTTTCCTACCAGGATCGTACCGGCCATCTCCCGCTACTCCTGCAAGATCTCGTGCGCCGCCTGCGTCTCGCTTCCGACGCTAAATCTGCCATTTCCCATGCCGCGCGCGAGCATGGAATTCTCCGTCGCGCGCAAGGCTACACAGTTCCCATGGTGGTCGAAGAATCGCGAATCTTGCAGGTCTGCATCTTCAATACTCTCCAAAACAATCTCGGCAGCGTGGATTTCGGAACCGTGCTGCTCGACGTGATGACCATTGCAGACGAAGTGGATTCGCAATTGAAGCAGGCCATGCTCGGTTTCATGGAAAACGCAGCCGCAAAGTCAGCGAGATAACGCACAGATGTTTTTACTCTCCGGGCGCTCACTTTCCTGCGTGGTTCGTACTGCGGAGGCGTTGGCCTAGTCGTGCAGGACAACCGTCAGAAGGGAATGATCGATGTGGATCTCGCGGTTGTTGCTGTACTGAATGAAACCTAGTTTCCTGAATTTGTTCATGAAAAAGTTCACCCGGGACCGGGTTGTGCCTATCATCTCCGCCAGCATCTCTTGGGATACTTTGGGGAGCGCGCTTTCCGGCTGGCCCCGCGCGCCATAACGCGCGAGCAACAGAAGCGTGCGCGCCAGGCGTTTCTCGCTGGAATTGAAGAGCTGGTCGATCAGATCTTCCTCGACTCGAAGGTTCCGGGCCAAAACATACGCGATGAAGCGATCGGAGAACTCGTTTTCTTCGTGGAGCACCTGAATCATCCTGGCCTTCTCAATGACGAGCACGGTAGTCGGTGCAATCGTGGTCGCTGTTGCCATGCAAACGGACTGACCGGCAAGGCACCCTTCTCCAAAAAAATCTCCAGGTCCAAGAATCGCCACAACGGCTTCTTTGCCGGATTCATTGACTACGGTCAGCCTCACGCCGCCTTCTTGAAGGTACAGGACATTCGTCGCCGGATTGCCTTGTGCGAAGACGGTTTCCTTTGCTCCAAACTTGGCCACCCTTCTCCCGAGACCGGCCGAGTCCAGAAACAATTTCAGATCGAACGCAGGGATTCTTGATTTTGCTTTTTGGGGCGAGCGAGGAGCATGGAGAGATACACGTCGAGTTGCTGTAGACGTCATACGTCAGAATACCACGGAAGGCGATTGCCCAGACTGTGCAATATTGTACACTCCCGCCCGACTGGTCGAGCGGCCATTGATCGGCGCCAAAATCTAGCAATCTCTTTGGATTCAATGGATTACAGATAGCTCTCAGCTCCGGAGAGCTTTTCGCAACGATTGGCGCACCTCTAATCCCCCATCGTAGTCAATGTATCCCTTCTTCCGGAATCGATTCATAAAAAGATTGACTCGCGAGCGGGTAGTCCCGACCATTTCCGCCAGTACCTGGTGACTTAGAAATGGGATTTCGGCAACCGTTCGGCCGTTATTCTCCAAGTGCGCCAGCCGCAGCAGCACACGCGCCAGCCGTTGTTCCGCGGAGGAAGTCAACAGATTCGCCACGTGATCACTGTAGTTCTTGACGCTGGACAGCAGATAGGTCACCAGGGAATTTGACGTTTTGGTTTCTTGGCGAAGCATCTTGAGCATCTTTGCTTTCTTGATGGTGCGAATGGAGCTGGAGGTCAGTGCCACGGCCGTGGACATACGAAGTGGATAACCCGCAAGGCAAAGCTCGCCGAAAAAATCATGCGCGCCCAAGATGGCGGTAACTGCTGGCGCGTGATGGTTCGATCTGGTAGTGAGCCGGACTCCTCCTGCTTGAATGTAGAAGAGGGTATAAGCCGGCGCACCTTGCTTGTAGATGTTTTGGTTGCCATGATAGTGCGAAATCTTCCCACCCAGGCCAGCTCCGGAACCGAAGCTGGCCAGGGGAGTAGCCATCTTTTTCGTGTGTTTCATACCGTGCTCTGCTCCTAACCCGCGCAATGTCGGCATTCTAACAAACTCATCCGACACGAGACTGTGCAAGAGTGAACAGGTATGTGCAATAAGGGGCAGTTTCAGTGAGTGACAAAACCTCCCTCTGTCGTTGCCGCAATCGTTTGCTGCTTAGTTTGCAAGAGATGCAACCAAAACCCGATAAGAATTCCTGGCTGGCCGGTCGCTATCCTCAGTGGCTGTCCGGATGACTGTGCCGCCAATTCCAATACGTGTTCTGCTGCTTGTTATTCAGCTTGGAGTATTCACGATAGTCTTGGTGCTTGCCGCCAAGGTACTGGCGATAGGCGCGGTCTTCATTGTCATCCCAGTTGTGATAATCCTTGTGCGAGCGATCGTAGACGCGCGTGTCCTTTTTGTCGTCGCGGTGGTCGTCTTGCGTCGCCCCGCTGGTCCTGATTGCCATAGGCGCGGCGAGTGCGGCGGTTAAGAAAAGAAAACATGCGTATCGGTATCCGGCTTTCATTTTGTATTCCTCCTCAGTCTAAGAAATCCAACCTGGTTTCTTAGCTGCCGTCCAGTATGCTCAGAAGCTCCCTCCCAAGATGTTCGATACGGCACAGCACCGAGGAAGGAGGAAGTAAATAGCCCTGCGTCAGGCTCCTAATCGGTGGAACTAGCCTTCTGGTCCTTCACTTCCAGTTCATTCACGACCTGCTTGACGTTCGGCACACCCGCCGCCATATGCTCGACAGAGGCCCGCCTGGTTTGCGAGTTAACATGGCCCGTTAGCGTGATCACGCCGTTTTTGACGCCGTATTTGACGTCGCTATCCAGTTTGTGTTGTAGCAGCACGGCGTCGAAGTTCTTCCCAATACCTGCATCGAGGTCGGAGTCTACCTTTTTGGCGACGCTTTCCCCGCCCGGAGGACGCACGGCAATCTGATCGGCAATCACTTCTGAACCGGCGATAGATCGGGCGATGGATTCCGCTTGCGATTTGTCCCCATCCGACGTGGTCGTGCCAGTTAGAGTCACCACGCCTTTGTCCCGGTCTTGGCTGACGTTGACATCCTTCAGCCCCGCTTGACTCAGAGACCGACGGATAGTGTCGGCTACGTCTGCCGATTGCGTGGGTGTGCTGGAGCACCCGGAAAACGTCCCGACCGCGAACATCGTGAGCAACGCGCCAGTTAGTATTTTCGATTTCATGTTTCTCCTTTTTCTAATCACACACTTGGATTGGTCTCGTGCGGCTCGCGTCCTGGTTGAAGAGCCAGATAGGCATACGGTGCAAGATTGTCCAGACCGAAATCCCAATAGAGCAACGATAAGGAAATTCTGGAATTGTGTCTGTTCACAAACGCACTCAACAACCCCGGCGCAGGCGGCAAACGCGGCTAACTCTTTTTTTCTTCCTTACCACTGGCCTTTTCGGATTTCTGGTGCGCTTCTTGCGAGTACCGGAAGGCTTTGGCGCCGTGTTCCATCGCTTGCTTGGAGAGTTCGTGGCCGGTAAGGTGATCCTCTTTGCCGTGATGCACGGCCGCGGCGCGGTGGGCGTGTGCTGCCAATTCGTGAAATTCAGCGGCTCTTTGGTGAGAATTCCGAGGCATCCCATTTCCTTTCAAATCGTAACCATTGCCCAACCGCTTAGAGAATTGATACGCCTCAAAATGCTCCAGCGATTTCTTGCTTTTTCGGGGATTCGATTATTGCCGGTCGATGCCCGGCGTTGTACGAGAACACAGGAGATTGCCCGCTCGGCGCCGAATCAGTTCAACTTGGAATCCAACGCTTCGTTGGCAATTCGCAACCACGCCAGTTCCTCGCAAAGAATGCCCCCGCCATTGCTAACGTCAACTTGCAGTTCGATGTCAGCACCGCGAGCGCGTACGAGTCCAAAGGCATCGCGGGATGCGTACGCTAGTGCGTCGCGTACCTCGTTCCACGTTGCCAGGTGATCCAATCGGACGGAGCTTTCCATGACTCGGCCTCACTGATTCCCGTTCCACACGAAAAAAGCGTGGAACGATTCTTTTATATTCGGAGTCCCCCGAGTAGGTACACAACGAGCGCGATGATGAGCACCACGCCGACGATCCCGACGCCCCCGCGATTCCCCCATCTTGAATATCCGTAATATCCACCACCGCCGCCGAATAACAGCAACAGGACGATAATTAGCAGTAACATTTGAATCTCCTCTCAACTTGCAACATTCTTGAACCTCTTCTTTATTTGCCGAGAACTTTCTTCACCAGTCCGACTTTCTCCTGGATTTTCCCGCTTATCTCTTCGGCATGGCCTTCGGCCTCGAGGTCGGGATCATTCGCCAGTTGCCCCGCTTTCTTCTTCACTTGCCCTTTCAAGTCGTGAAACTTGCCCTCTACCTCATCTTCTGTACCTGGCTTCATTGGATTGCTCCCTCACGGAATCTGGTCTGGTTTTTCCGAGCCTGGTATGGCCTTTAGAGCGCAGCTGGCGTTCTAATCTATTTTGCCTTTGCAGGCTGGATGGGCACATTTGCATGCGACGTCCGGCATTTTTTCCATCGTTTCACACTGCACGCTGCAATATTTTCCAGCCATAGCCGTGCACGAGCAGTTCGGATGAGCGCATTTCTTTGTCTTCTCAATGGCCATGTGTCTCTCCTTAGACCAGACTGTCCATCTTGGGCTCCCTAGTAGCGGAGCGTCTTCCAAACCGTGCGTTGTTTGAAAGTCTGATCAACGTAAACATAAGAGAATTCCCAATTGCTGTCTGTTCGAAATAGCTCAGTCTTGGTAATACCTGGAGAGGGGTAAAACCATTGGCCAACTCGAGTGTTTCTGCAAGATAGTGAACTAAAGGGAACACATAAGCTGTCGCGGTTCCAAGCTTTGCGGCCAAGAGCGGTTGCTTACGGTCTACCAGTGAGTTGGAGCCCTTTAAAAAACGGGCTCTCCTAACGAAGAGCTCCCAATTGATAGTTCAGCAAAGAATATTGAGCCTGATAGTCATACGTGGCGCTGGCTTGTTCGATTTTCGCCGCAGTCTGATTCAACTCGGCCTGGCTGAGCTCGATGATGGAGCTCAGGCCAAGGCTGTAGCGCCCCTGCGCTAGATCGAGGGCTTGGTTGGCTTCGTTTAGCATCCGTTCCGTGACGGAAAGCCGCTGGAACGCGGAATTGGTATTCAGCCAGGCGGTTTGAACGTCACGAACAATCTGATCCTGCAAATCACGAAGATACTGCGTCTCCGCTTGAGCTCGTGACGTCGCTTCGGTCTGAAGTGCACTATATAGATGTCCGTTGAATATCGGGATATTCACATTGAATCCCCCGGCGGCATAACGGGGGGCAAGCGCGGAGTCGCTGACAGGAGTTAGTCCAGCCGTTCCGATAGCTGAGATTGTCGGCAGCTTAAGGTCGCGCTCCGCGGTCGCATAACTCTGTGCCGAACCCACTGTCAGACGCTGGCCGATGAGTTCTGGACGATCCTTCAGAGCCTGCTGGATAAGGCTCGAGACATCCGCCGGTGGAGCGGGAGGCATCTGCTCCTCGGCTAACTGAAATGTTCGCACATCTGGATAACCCAAGGCCGCGGACAGGCGTGCGAAGGAGGATTGCAGATCATTCTGTGCCTGAATCAAGAGAAGTTGAGCTTGTGCCAAGTTGACATTCGCAAAATTGACGTCCAGATCCGATCGAATCCTGTTTTTTGCCAATTCGGTGACCTGGTCGGAAGCAAGTTGGCGTGCCTTGACCGTCTCTTGGGCCACCTCGAGTACTGATTGCGCTTTCAGGGCTGCGAAATACGATTGGTCGACCAAGAGCAAAACGTCTGCGCGTGTGGTTACGACACTGGCTTCTTGAGCCTGAGCATGGAGATTGGAGCTCTTTACGAGTTCGCTGGTATGACCGAAGTCCGTCACGAGCTGGCTGACAGTAACGCCGTTGGCATACCGGTCGAAGATGATGGGATTGTTGAGAGCTCCAGCTGCCACACGGCTGTTGTTTTCAGCTCCGGCTCCCGTGAGACTTCCATAGACTGTCGGATAGTAAGCGGAACGGGCTTCCGTGACTTGCGCTTTTGCCGCCGATGCCAAATTCATTGCGGCCTGAATGCGCGGATGGTTTTGAATGGCGATCTGCTGGGCTTCTTGCAGCGTCAGTTTCTGCGCATTCTGAGCTGGCAATAGCGTTGCCGACATTGCGGTCGCAGCGGCGAGAGCGAGCAGGCGAAAATGAGCCTTCATGGGGTCTCCTCGGTCAATTGGTGTGCCTGTAGTTCGGCACGGCGTTGATAAATCCACAGGTAGGCGGCTGGAACAACGAAGATGGTCAAGAAAACGGAAGCGATCAGGCCCCCGATGATGACTCGCGCCAGTGGCGCGTAAGCTTCACTTCCGGTTTCGAGCTTCAAAGCCATCGGCAATAGCCCCACAATTGTCGCCAGAGATGTCATCAGAATGGGCCGTAAGCGAATGCGGCAAGAGCGGGCAACGGCATCACGTACGTCACGCCCTTCGGAGCGAAGCCGATTCGCGAAATCCACGATCAAAATGCTGTTCGACACCACCATTCCGGTCAACATCACGATACCCATCAAAGACTGGATATTTAGTGTGGTATCCGTGAACGCGAGCGTTAGCATGACGCCAACGAGCCCCGTAGGAACCGCGAGGACGATCAAGAAGGGATCCAGGAAAGAAGAAAACTGCGCAACAAGAACCAAATAGACAAGCAAGACCGCGAGAAATAAGCCCAAGCCGAAGCTCCGGAAAGAGGACTGCATCGTCGTCACCAGTCCCCGGATGTCGATCCGGATGTTTGAAGGCAATTGCGTGGCGGAAACAATCTTGGCGATCTGCTTTGCCGGCGTTGCGAGGTCTTCCCCAGACGGAGCCACATACACGTCAATGGTTCGCTGCAACTGGTAGTGGTCGACTTCTGTCGGAGTCAGGATTGGGGTGATGTCCGCGACTTGACTCAGATAAGTGGGGAGCTTCAAGCGTGGAGAGCGCAAGGGCATCGCTTTCAAATCGTCGAGCGACTTCACTTGATTCTCGGGATATTGGACGGTCACGAAATAGTTGTTACCGCTCTTGGGATCGACCCAGTAACTTGGCGCGATCATGGCGTCAGAAGTTAGGGCAGTGATAAGGTTATCGACCACTTCCTTGGGGCTCAATCCAAGTTGGCTAGCGCGCTCGCGATTGACGTTCACTTGTAATGCGGGATAGTCCATGTCCTGTGGAACATAGACGTCCGACACTCCGGGAAGCGCCTTAAATTGGCGGGCCAGGTCCAGGGCGATTTTATTGGAAGCCTGTAAGTCCATGCCGCTGACTTGGACATCTATGGGAGCCGGCATTCCTTGGTTTAGAACCGAGTCCACCAATCCTCCCGATTGAAAATACGTGCGCAACTCGGGTAGTTCGGCCGCAACCTTCTTTCGTACTTGCGCCATATACGCAAAACTGCTGACTCGATGTTCCTCCTTGAGCCCGACTTGAACGAACGCCGTATGCATCGCAGAATTCGGAGTGGACAATGCCGACAAGTCAGGCATCACGCCGATATTGGAGACGATAGAATTCAACTCGTCGCTGGGTACGACTTCATGAACAATGTTCTCTACCTTTTTCACATATGACTCGGTAACTTCCAGGCGAGTGCCTGTAGGGGCTTTGACATTGATGACGAATTGTCCGGCATCAGTACGGGGGAAAAAGGACAGTCCTACGAGCGGATAAAGCAGGAAACTTAGAAGAAATAACCCAAGAAATCCCATGACGACCTGGCCTGGGTGGTCAAGCGCCTTTTGGATCCAGCGGTCATAGGAGGCCAACATCCGTTCGAAACGCATGTTGAACCAGATATGAAATCTCGCTCCCCAGGATTTGGTTGTCGTATCGATTCCTTGGGCATGATGCGCGATTCCCTTGAGAACCCGTGCGCAGAATAGCGGCACAACGGACACAGCGACAAAATAAGAAGCGAATAGCGAGATGACAACACCGAGCGCGAGAGCCGTGAAGAGATATTTGCTGACTCCAAAAAGGAGCGTCACAGGGAAGAACACAACCACGGTGACAAGGGTAATGGCCAGCACCGCCAGGCCAACTTCGTTCGCGCCCTTCTCGGAAGCCACAGCGGGAGTTTCGCCAAGCTCAATGTGGCGGAAAATATTTTCCAGCACCACCACGGAGTTATCGATCAGGCGTGAGAAGGCGAGCGCCAATCCGCTCAGAACCATACTGTTGATCGTCTCGTCGCCAGAATGAAGGAAAAAGAAAGTTGCCATCACAGAAAGGGGAATGGAAAGAAAGACAGCCGCCGTGGCGCGAGGGCTGCCGAGAAAGATCAAGATCATCAGTGCCGTGAGGCATAGACCGATTCCTCCCTCCCGCAACACTGTTGAGATCGCTTGTTTGACAAACAACGACTGGTCAAACACGACATGTGTCTTCAATTGCGAAGGAATGTCTCGCAGGGTCTTAATGGCTTGCTGGATGCCATTGACAACCGCAATCGTATTCGTGTCTCCACCTTGTTTTAGGATCGGCACATAAACCGACCTCTGCCCGTTCACCCGCACGATGTTGTATTGCAGGGCAGAGCCATCGACGGCTTTGCCGACATGTGAAACGAACACCGATTTTTCCCCAACCGTCTTCAAAGGAAGATCATTCAAGGTATCTGCGTTGAGGACCTGTGCGTTTGAATAAATATTGTAGTCTGTCGGCCCAATGCGAACGTCTCCGGCCGGTAAGATCAAATTGGAGGCATCCGTGGCTCGCACGACGTCCATGGGACTCAGCTCGTGCGCCTGCAGCTTAACGGGGTCCACATAAATCATGATTTGCCGGTAACGGCCACCATACGGCGGAGGAACGGTGGCTCCGGGAACGCCCGCAATCTGATTGCGAATCGCGAATTGCAGATAGTCATGAAGTTGGGTCTCGCTAAGACTCTGCCCCTCCACGGTTAGCAGGCAGACTGGAAGGCTCGAGGCATCCATGCTCATTACGACCGGCGGAAGCGTGCCCTGGGGAAGGCGTCTCAAGTCGGCCATCGCAAGATTGGAAATCTGGGTCACGTCGGCGTCCGCATCGGTGCCGGGCTGAAAATAGATCTTGATCAGACTGACCCCCGACATCGAACGCGATTCCATGTGATCGATCTCGCTGCCGAGCGTAAAAAAACGTTCGAACGTGTCGGTGATGTCTGCTTCAATCTGCTGTGGCGGCATCCCGTTATAAAAGGTAGCCACCATCACCACGGGAATGTTGATCGGTGGAAACATATCGACGGGCATTTGAGCCAGTGCTGTAAGCCCCAACACGCACACGAACAGGCATACAACGACGATGAAATATGGGTGCCTCAAAGCAAAGGACGGCATGAAATCCCCTACTCCATTTCCGAGGGCGCTACGGCTTTTGGCGCTACCAGTTCGCCTGGCTTGTACTGAGACTGCTCTCCAAATATGACCATCTCATTTTCTTGCAGTCCCGAAATGATCTCTGTGTCTGTCGCGGTTTGCAGGCCCAACGTGACGTCGCGTCTTTCGATCCTGGAGCCGCTATTCACGACTAGGACGCTGCCGTGAGCTCCACCAGAGGTTTGAACCGCTTGCGTAGGGACTGTCAGTACACCCTTGACGGTGTGCAGCGGAATTTGAACGGTGGCGTACATTCCGGGAACAAGCTGGTATTTCGGATTGGGTACATCCACTTCCGTGTGCATCGTGCGGGTTTGCGTATCAATTTGTCCGGAAAAGCGCACGATTTTCCCTTGAAACGTCTGATTGTGGTCAGCTACCTGGACGGCTACGGTTTGACCCAAATGAACATCGCTCACAGCTCTTTCCGGTAGCGGAATGACCAGACGCAAAAGATCGGTTTGAGATAAGTGGCAAAGCGCCTGATCGCCCTTGTTGGAGGAGGTTCCCGCGGGAAGAAGGGCTCCTCCATAGGCATCGATTTCTGTCACCACTCCGTCGAACGGCGCAGTGATGCGTGAATACGCATACATGGCCTTGTCTTTTTCGAGCGCAGCCCTGGACATTGCCAGTGCCTGCTCCGCAGCTGAAGCGGCGGCTTTGGCCCCGGAGGCGCCGGCCTTCGCTTCAAGGTCTTTCCCATTGGCGACGTCAATCTCTTCTTGAGCAACAAGTCCAGGCCGTGTTTCTAGCACTGCAGCGAGCCGTTTGTAGGTCAAGTCCGCAATCGCATACTTGGACTCGGCCTGACTCAAATCCTCCCTCGAGCGAGCCAGATCCTGCTGACTGCGGAGCACTGCAGCCTGATCCACCTCAATCTGCTGCTGAAGCTCTGGGATTTCGAGGATGGCAAGGACCTGTCCTCTGTGCACGTGCGTTCCCCAGTCCACTTGCAGCTTTTGGATGTAGCCAGATACCTTTGCGTAGACGTTGACCTCCTGGAATGGGTGCAATTCGGAGGCAATTTGCAAATCGTTGGAGATATCTTTCCGAACCCCCCGGACGACCGCTGCAGGCGGCGCGTTGGCAGGGTCCTCGGACTTGGCCGTCCCTGTTGATCCGCAGCCCCCAATCAGGAGCTCGAACAAAAAAAGCATCACTAATAATCCGCGGAACTTCCCGGAGAATTCACGCCAGTTCTGTGGCCGCCCCGCCCTACTCCTCCTCCGGAGATTCCACACAACCGAATGCGAAGTGGGCCCTGAGTCGTTTATTGTTTTCATGATTTTAGGTCAGGCTCTTGGATCGCCCCGCGGAGCTTCTCGATAGAGAAGTCGCTTGCGCGGCATAAACCAATCAGATGCTGCCTCCTGTGCAAAATTTCATGCGCTGCGGACGGAACACTATTGGCAATTTCCAATGGGATCGTTTGAACTCCATGGCGGTCGCCATGGATCAGGTCGCCAGGTCGAATCTTTAGGCCCGCTAGCTCCACCGTCCCGCCAAAATCGAACACATGGGCATAGGCGTGGGAGACCGAGACGCTGCCCGCAAACATCTGAAAGCGCGTCAGCCCAACGTGCTCAACATCGCGTACCGAGCCATTTGTCACCAGGGCAACGCATCCCAAAGCGAGAAGAATATTTGCGTTCACCTCACCAATGAATGCGCCCAATCCGGGCGGGTTGTCCACATCTTCGATCACGACCACCCGGGGCGCTGGAGTGCTGAGAATGTGGTTCCACCAATCGGTGCGCTCATAGTAGCCCCGGCCCGTCATCGGAGGATTCGTGGTTCGAATTCTGGCCGTTGCCGCGTAACCTACAATGGGCAAGCGGTTTTTGAATATACAGCTGATGCTGGAACCGGCGAATCCTGAATTTGATAATCGCACCTTGAAAGTTTCCACCGCGCTTGCAACAACGCAAGTGCTAATCCGGCGCAATTGTTCCAGGTTGGCAGGACTCAATCGATCGTCAGTCATTGAATTCTCCTGAACTCGCACTTCTCTCTGCCTTGTCGCAACCCCAATATGGTTTTGCCGCCGATCCGCCTCCAACCTGAATTCAGAAAAGATTCCTCCAAGGAAGTTTTCTTCAGCCTGCTTTGGTTTTCGAAGTGCGAGTGTCGTTCCTCTCAGTGAGCCTCTTCCGGCGCAGCAACCGCTCCCGCCTGTGATCGATGCTGATACATCAGCAAGTACGCAGCAGGAACCACAAAAATCGTCAAGATAATCGACGACAAAAGCCCCCCGATAATTGCCCGCGCAAGCGGTGCGTAAGCTTCGCTTCCCGTTTCGATCTTGAATGCCATCGGCAACAAACCAACTACGGTCGCCAGTGACGTCATCAGAATCGGCCTGAGCCGGATACGGCAGGCTTGGACTACCGCATCACGCAGGCTGCGTCCCTCGCCGCGCAGCACGTTCGCAAAGTCCACGATCAGAATGCTGTTCGAAACCACCATGCCTTGCAGCATAACCACGCCCATTAGGGATTGAATGTTGAGTGTCGTGCCCGTGAAGACCAGCGTCAGGAGCACGCCAATAAGCCCGGTCGGAACCGCCAGCACGATCAGGAAAGGATCCGTAAACGAAGCGAACTGGGCAACAAGGATCAGGTAAACAAGCAGCACCGCAAGTAACAATCCTAAACCGAAGCTCTTAAACGAAGAGCGCATGGTCACAACCAAGCCTCGAACGTCCACTCGGATGTTCGAAGGGAGCTTGGTTTCCGAGATAATCCGCGAAATTTGTTTTGCGGGACCCCCGATATCCTCTCCCTTGGGCGCCACGTATATATCGATTGTTCTTTGCAACTGGTAATGATCTACCTCCGTCGGCGTGAGGATCGGGGTGACATTAGCTACTTGATTGAGATACGTCGGAGCTGTCCGATCCGGCGCGTGCAAGGGCATCGCCTTGAGGTCTTCGAGTGACTTCACTTCATTTTCGGGATACTGCACCGTGACGAAATAATTGTTTCCGTTTTTCGGATCGACCCAATAGCTGGGCGCGATCATTACGTCCGAGGTCAATGCGGTGATGACGTTGCTGATCACTTCCTTGGGTGTAAGCCCGAGTTCGGAAGCTCGCACGCGATCCACATTCACCTGGAGCGCCGGATAATCCATGTCCTGGGGGACGTACACATCCGACACGCTCGGAAGCGCTTTAATTTGCCGCGCGAGGTCTTGCGCGATGCCGGCGCTCGTTCGCAGGTTCATGCCGCTCACTTGCACGTCAATGGGCGCGGGCATTCCTTGGTTGAGCACGGAGTCGACTAATCCGCCGGATTGAAAGTAGGTTCGCAGCTCGGGGAGTTCGGCTGCAACCCGCTTGCGAACTTCATCCATGTACTTAAAACTGCTGACCTTGTGATCTTCCTTCAGTCCAACCTGAACGAACGCGGTGTGCATTGCCGCATTCGGAGTAAAGAGCGCGGAGAGATCCGCCATGACGCCGATGTTCGAGACCACGGTGTCCAGATCTTCAGGTTTGACTACTTGCTTCACAATCGCTTCCACGCTCTTCACGTATCTTTCGGTCAGCTCAACCCGCGTCCCGGTTGGAGCTTTCACATTGATCACGAACTGGCCTGCATCGGTTCGAGGGAAGAACGATACGCCGATGAAAGGGTAGAGAAGGAAGCTCAGCAGGAACATCGCAACAAATCCGATGACCACTTCGCGCGGATGCTCGAGAGCTTTAGCGACCCACTTTTCATACACATCCAGCATCTTGTCAAACTTCGCGTTGAACCCGGCATGGAACCTTGCACCCCATGACTTGTGCTGCGGCTCCGCTCCATGCTCATGAACCGCCTTGAGCACGCGCGCACAATAGAGAGGCACCACGGTGACGGCGCAGAAGTAGGAGGCGAAAAGAGCAAGGACGACGCCCAGCGCAAGAGCAGTGAACAGGTATTTGCTCACGCCGAAAAGAAAAGTCACGGGAAAGAAGACCACCACGGCGACCAGCATGATGGCGAGCACCGCGAGTGCTACTTCATTTGCGCCGTGAACAGCGGCAACCTTCGGCTCCTCGCCGAGCTCGATATGCCGATAAACGTTCTCCAGGACGACGACGGAATCATCAATGAGCCGCGAAAATGCCAGCGCCAAGCCGCTCAAGACCATGCTGTCGATGGATCGGCCGCCAAGATGGAGGATGAAAAACGCGATCATTACGGAAAGAGGGATGGAAAGAAAAACTGCCGCCGTCGCGCGGAGGCTTCCCAAAAAAACCAGAATCATGACGGCGGTCAGCAAAATGCCGACGCCGCCTTCTCGCATCACCGTCGAAATCGCTTGCTTCACGAAAACGGATTGGTCAAACACCACGTGCGTTTTTAGCTGTGCGGGAATATCGCGCAGGGTTTGTATCGCTTTGCGAATCCCGCTCACAACCGCAATCGTATTCGTGTCACCGCCTTGCTTTTGGATCGGCACATACACCGAGTTTTGCCCATTCACACGCACGATGTTGTATTGCAGGTAGGAACCGTCCACCGCATTCCCTATATCCGCGACGAACACCGATTTCTGTCCTTCGGTTTTCAATGGGATTTCGTTCAACGCCGCCGCGTTGGGAATTTGAGCGTTAGTGTAGATATTTAGATCCGTCAGACCCAGGCGAAGATCGCCAGCGGGTAGAATCAGGTTCGATTCGTTTGTAGCCCGCACCACATCCATCGGGCTCAAGTTATGGGCCTGCAGCTTGCGCGGGTCGACGTACACCATGATTTGCCGGTATCTGCCGCCGTAAGGTGGAGGAACGGTTGCGCCGGGGACGTTGGCGATCTGATTCCGAATCTGGTATTGCAGATAATCGTGCAGCTGCGTTTCGTTTAAACCCTGGCCCTCGACCGTCAAGAGACAAACCGGAAGATTGGATGCGTCCGTCTTCATTACAACCGGCGGCAGGGTCCCTTCCGGCAGGCGGCGCAAGTCCGCCATCGCAAGATTGGAGATCTGGGTCACGTCCGCATTGGCATTCGTGCCCGGCTGAAAATAAATCTTAATCAGGCTGACTCCCGACATCGAACGAGATTCCATGTGGTCGATCCCGCTGCCCAGCGTGAAGAACCGTTCGAATGTGTCGGTAACGTCTGCCTCGATTTGCTCTGGCGGCATGCCGTTGTAGAACGTGGCCACCAGCACAACGGGGATGTTGATCGGCGGGAACATGTCAACCGGCATTTGGACAATGCTGGTTATGCCAAGCACGCAGATAAATAAGCAGAGGACAATTATGAAATATGGATGCCGTAACGAAAAAGTTGGCATTAAAAAGCTTCTCCCTATTGGGACGTTTCGGCGAGAGGCGTCAGGTCAGCTCTCGTTTTCAGGCACCCATCCCAATATTCCATGTTCATAGTTACCGCGCTCAACAGATCCCATGGCCCAACTAAGGGGGCGAAATCATAGACTTGGATGCTCCCTATTTCGCGAAAGTGCTATGCCTATTGGCACTTGTCGGGGCGGCCTGCGGTCCGCAAAAGGTCAGGAGGAGAGTGTCAAGCAAGATCCATCCCGCGCGCTCCGGTTAAGCCGACTGGAAGTATGCAGTTCCGAGTCCAACTTGCCACTGGATCGCGTTACATTTGGTTCTCGTGAGAGTTTTCGAGAATGAACGAAAAAATGAGAGAAGCGCGCACATAAACGACGGTAAGAAAAGCGTTTGCAGGCGGAAAGAGACCCGGTGGGAAGTCTCGAGGTTGCGAACAATGACGTCTCGAAGGCCCGCGTGGCTTTGCAAAAACACGATCCAAGTGTTCAGTTTGTTCACAAATTTTGTGCTAATTCTACACAGCTCCCCCGGGTAGGCGCATTTTCACCGCCCAGCAGTCAGCAGTTCGCCGTCATTCCCACCCAAGCGATCGGTCACTTTCTTTACACAAACTGTTCGGTCCCTGCCCATCTTTGATTAGCGCAGCAGCTCCCAATTGCCGGTCCTTAGTCTTCTTTGCGGAGTCATGAGGACTTACTGAGTCCCGCATAATATTGAAAAACAGCGATTTGGAGTGCGGCAGTCTTGCTGCCGCTTTTCTCAGCGACTCGCGCCACTCTATGTTTGGCGAACCTCAATGGGGCGCCGCCGAGTTACACGTAGCAATGGAATGCGGTTTGCATGAGCTAACAATGCCTCACCCTTTGTCTCCTGGTTTCTCGGACAGTTCGGAGTTGAGGAGCGGGACGGATGCCCAGAATTTAGGCTTACGGCGCATTTCGGTTCGCCTTGCTTTTTGAGGTGGCGGCCTCCTACTTCATGTTCCTTACCTGATTAAGAAACTGAAGTGAGCCTCAGCGTCGTCGACCCGGCGGAAGGACAGGGGACGCGCTCTAGCATTAGGCCGATCGTTCGCCGCAAGTTTAATCCGGCATTCCCGGTAGAACAGCCCGGCGATGGAATTGCTATGATAGAACGAGAGGAAAGGGGTGACACGCTGGTGTCGAGACTCCCGCTCTCGAAACTCAGTTTCCGCTGGCAGATCACGCTGTTGGGGACGCTTGTCTTCATTCTCTTTCTTTCTGTCCTATTTGCCTCCTTTGCGACCCTGCAATATACAAAATCCGCGGTCCTGAGCGGCGAGAAAAAACAACTCGTCGCGATTACGCAAAACTTGGCGCGTGAGTATGACGATAAAGCAGAATTCTCGCGCCAGAACAATGAACTACCTCCATTGAACAATCCAACGGCAGCGTCCTCGCGCGAAGTGATCGCGCTTCTGAGCCGGGTTGTCTTGCAGAATGTCGAGGGCGTGAGGGGCGGCTTTTATGCGAAAGAAGGGGACACGCTTTTGGGAGACTCCTTCTCGGCCGGTGAGGGTTCTTCCGGGAATCCGCCTCATGAAAATTCCCTTGGCGACGAACGAAGCGTGATCCTTAACGTTGCCAAAAGCGCGGCTGACACTCATCAACCTTCCGAGCGGGTTCTCTCCAATGCCGGCAATATCGTTCTGATCGAAGCCGTTCCCATTCGCGACGGATATACCGTCGTTGGCTGCGCGTGGACCGTCAAGCGTCTAAGCGCGCTCCCCGGTGCGAATCGATTCCGCGCTTATCTGATTACCGTCGGGCTGAGCATCGCGGCGTTGGCTAGCGTTCTCTTGACACTATTGGTGATCCATAACTTACAAGGAGGAGTTCGCAAAATCGAAGGCGGATTGCGCGGCCTCGAACTCAATCTCGCTTCGCAGATTGAATCCCAAAGCGATCCAGAAGAGATTCAACGAATCGCCCAAGCCATCAACCGTTTAGGAGCAGCGCTCAAGGCCAACATTCAGCGAGAAAAGCAGATCGAGACCCAGCTCCGGCACGCGGAACGGCTGGCCAGTCTCGGAAGATTGGTTGCCGGCGTAGCGCATGAAGTACGGAATCCACTTGCGACGATCCGCCTGAGAGTACAGATGTGTCGCCGCGACGTTGACAACCCGCACGTCAAGGAATCCTGCTCGGTCGCCCTGGAAGAAATTGAACGGCTCAACGGGATGGTCAACCGATTGCTTAATTTTGCGAGGCCCGTCCAACTTCACCTCGAGCAAGCAGACTTGCGAAATCTGATTGAAGAGCGCATGGAATCCTTCCGCGAGTGGGCGCATAAGCGCAGCATAACTCTTAGCTCCGAGTTGCCGCCGGACAGTGTTTCCTTACAGCTGGACAAGGACCGCATGGCTCAAGTGTTTGACAATGTCATTCAGAACGCCATTGAGGCGATGTCCGAAGGCGGTGGAACTCTTTCCGTAGTCCTGGCCGCTCAACCCAATCTCCCCGACAACGGGAGCGGAGTTTGTGTCGAGTTTCGAGATACGGGGAAGGGCATGAAGTCTTCTGTCGTCCATCACATTTTCGATCCGTTTTTCACCACAAAGCCGTCTGGAACCGGGTTGGGATTGTCAATCTGCCACGAACTGGTGCAGGCTCATGGAGGCAAAATTCAGGTGGATAGCAAGGAAGGTCGGGGAACAAACGTGAGGATCACCATTCCCGCTTCTCACGCCTAAGGGAGCAGCCGATCGTTTCGGGGGCCCAAATCAAATGAGCGCCGCGATTCTCATCGTCGACGACGAAGCAAATCTCCGCAAGACACTTGCCGAAATCCTCGGTACCCGCGGGTATTCCATCTTGGAGGCTGATGACGGCGCAACAGCCGTCAAGCTTTTGCGCGATGCCACGCCGGACCTCATCTTCAGTGATTGGCGAATGCCGCAGATGGGCGGAGAAGAATTTCTTCAATACTTGCGCGGCGAACCCCGTTTGGCCTCGATTCCGGTCATCGTGATTACCGCCTTTGGTTCAAGCCATAGCGCGATTGAGGCTGTTCGCCTCGGCGCGTACGATTTTGTGACGAAGCCGTTTGATCTGGATGAAATTGTCCTGACGGCGGAGAGAGCGCTCGATCATTCTTCACTAAATCGCGAAGTGGTGCGATTGCGTGCGCATGGGGGGCCAAGTCATGCGGCCGCCGCCGGCAGGCTCATTGGTTCCAGCGGACCCATGCTGGACGTGTTCATCATGATCGGCAAGGTTGCGGAGACGGACTCCACCGTCTTGATTTGCGGCGAGTCCGGTACTGGCAAGGAATTGGTAGCCGAAGCCATCCACAGTTATAGCCAGCGTAAGGACAAGCCCTTCGTCGTCGTCAACTGCGCCGCTCTGCCCGACACTCTTCTTGAGACCGAACTGTTTGGCCACGAGCGCGGCGCATTCACTGGGGCCATCGGCCGCAAGATAGGCCGCTTCGAGATGGCTGAAGGCGGCACCATTTTCCTGGATGAAATTGGCGAGCTTTCTCCGGGCCTTCAGTCAAAGCTGCTGCGGGTTTTGCAGGAGCGCACGTTCGAGCGAGTGGGCGGTACCGAGACCATTCGCGGCAACTTCCGGGTTCTCGCCGCCACGAATCGGGACCTGGAAGCTTCCGTCCGCGAGAAGGTTTTCCGCGAGGACCTTTTTTATCGCTTGAATGTGGTTCGCATCCCCGTTCCTCCGCTCCGCGAACGGCGCTCTGATATTGTTCCCTTGGCCGAGCATTTCCTCCGTTTCTACAGCGACAAGAATGGGTTGTCCGCGGTCGGGTTCTCTGACGAAGCGATTCTCATGCTTCAAAATTATTTCTATCCCGGCAATGTCAGGGAACTGGAAAACATGGTGGAGCGAGCGGTGCTCATGGCGCGCGGCCGCGTGGTGATGCCCGAGCACCTTCCGGCGAGAGCGGATCGCAACGGTGACCGGAACTCCAAAGAGCTGGAAATCGATCTCTTATCTCTTCCATTTCACAAATCCATCTCGGCGCTGGAAAAACGCTTGATTGAGAACGCCATTAAAGATTCTGGCGGCAACAAATCGGAAGCTGCAAACCGCCTCCAGATCAACCGGCGGCTGCTCTATAACAAGATGGAAGAGCACAAAATCCAGGAGTAGTGCGTAATCCCGGTGGGCGGAAGTGAGTAGTGAATAGTGGGTAGTGAATAGTGGGAAGCGAGATGGCGCCTGACGGCGAATAGCAGATCCCTCGGTGCTCTCGGGATGACAAGTTTGGGTAGCGGTCGTGGGTCCCCCCTCCCCGGTTTTTTTGTAAGTGTTCATTCTAAAGGGTTTTAAGTGCTGCGTTTTGGAAGTGCGGATTCTAAGGGGGTTACGGGCGCGTTTTCCGTAAGTGCGGATTCTAAAGCAGATAGCGTCGACCGCGTCGGAGCAAACGTGTGGGGAGGGCAGAAAAGCAAATGGAAGATCGGGGCGCGGCTGGGGCGGGTGTGGGCGAAACATAGGGAATGGTAGCAGGGAAGTATTGAAAGGTAAAGTGTTTTACAGGGAATGGTCAAATTTGGGAGTTGAATGGTAGTTTTGCGGGGTCGAACGGCTAACGGTAGAAGGCTGAAGTTGATAGTTTGAGCAGTGGGTAGTAGGTAGAAGCCATTTCAAAACCTCCGTTTGACCAGTCCAAGTCGTTGATTCTAAATGGCCTGAAAAGGGTTTTGAACCAGCTCCAGTGAGTAATGGGAAGTAGGGTCCTGAGACAGGATATCTGGGTTCTAAGGGGTTCACCCAGCTCCATTTACAGAGGTAGTCCGAGGCGGTGCGGCCAAGGGCTTCTATTCCCGTACTAGGCAATGAAAGTAGTGCTTATATCCAAGAAAGGCTTGTGGCGTATTGTACAAATCGATTAGAATCCACCGCGATCGACCTCTTTTGTTGACATGGCAAATGGAACCGCGCTCATCAGCAGATGTTGCCTTCTTGAATTTCGATGACGCCGTCATTTTTTGGCAGGCCGGCATGCTCCTCGCCGAAAACTGAAGGGAGTTCATGAGCTCCAAACCTGAGCGTGAAGACACTCGGCAAGACCTCGCGAAGCCCGACAGCCCAATGCCGGCGGAGCAGCGCAATGACATCACTATTGTAGCTATCGGAGCATCCGCAGGCGGCATTGAAGCGGTTACGGAGCTGATGAATTACCTCCCCATCGACACCGGCATGGCCTTCGTGCTGGTGCAACATCTTGACCCCAAGCATCACAGCATTCTCACGGAGCTGCTCGGGAGGAAGACCGCCATGACGGTAACGGAGGTGTCCGAGGGTCTGCCTGTCAAGCCCAATCACGTGTACGTGATTCCGCCAAACGCCACAATGACCATTTCCAACCAGACGCTGCATCTTAGCCCGCGCGAAGAATCACGCGGGATGCACATGACCGTGGACCACTTTATGCGTGCGCTGGCGGAACAAAAGGGAAATCGTGGCATCGGCGTCATTCTGTCGGGATCGGGCACGGATGGGACCCTGGGAATGGCCGAGATTCAAGCCCACGGCGGCGTAACTTTTGCGCAAGACGAAGCCTCCGCCAAGTACGACGGCATGCCCCGAAGCGCGGCCGTTGCAGGCTATGTGGACTACGTGCTCTCTCCAAAAGGAATCGCGAAGGAACTCGCTCGCATCGCGAAGCATCCCTATGTCGCCCGCGACACAGTATCGCATGCGGCCGAAGCTGCTCCGGCTCCTAGCGCGGGGATGCACTCGATTTTCCAAGTTTTGCGCCGGGCCACTGGTGTGGATTTCACCCATTACCGTCAAACAACCATCTTGCGCCGGATCCAGCGACGCATGGTGGTTCACAAAATCGACATCATCGAGGAGTACGCCAAGTTTGTCCAGAGCCATCCCGCCGAAGTCAAGGCGCTCTACCAAGACATGCTCATCAACGTGACCAGTTTTTTCCGGACGCCGCGCGTTTTCGAAGCCCTGAAAGCAACTGTGTTCCCCGGGATCCAGAAAAGCGTCTCGCGGGAACGTGGTATTCGCATCTGGACACCCGGGTGTGCGTCCGGCGAGGAAACTTATTCGATTGCCATCGCGCTGCTGGAATTCCTGGGCGACAAGGCCTCGCAAGTTCCCATTCAGTTTTTCGGAACGGACGTGAGCGATCTGAGCGTCACAAAGGCGCGCAACGGCGTGTATCCCGAGAACATTCAGGGCGACGTGTCGGCGGAGCGGCTTCGCAGGTATTTCACAAAGGTGGAAGGCGGCTACCGTGTCAGCAAGACCATTCGGGATATGTGTATTTTCGCGCAGCACAACGTCTTGAACGATCCACCCTTTTCTCGCATGGATTTGATTTGCTGCCGGAACCTGCTGATCTACCTTGAGCCGGTTCTCCAGAATAAAGTTATCTCTCTTTTCCACTATGCGCTGAGGCCCGCCAGGTTTTTGGTGCTGGGAAGTTCCGAAGGTCTTGGCGCAACAACGGGTTTGTTCGCCGTCGAAGACCGCACACACAAGATCTTTTCAAGAAAGAGCGGAAGCTCGCACCAGAGCGGTGCTCTCGCCCTCGATCCCCAGTTGGAGCGCAAGGAATATGGACCAATCCGGATTCCCGTGAAGCAGCCGGATTCCGCTTGGAACTATGCCGAAGCACAGAAGGAATTCGACCGCCGGCTGCTGACGCAATACGCCCCGGCGACCGTCTTCGCAAACGAGGAGATGGAGATCATTCACACGCGTGGAAACGTAAACCGTTATCTCAAACTTGCCCCCGGCCGGGCCAGCTTGAGTCTTATGAAGATGGCTCGGGAGGGGCTGCTCGTCGAACTGCGCAACGCCATTAGCCGGGCGAAGAAAGACAACGCCGTCGTCGAAAAGCGAAATTTGCGAATCAAGAATGGAAACGAAAATAGCGAGAAGCCGGAAGCGGCGGATTTGACCCGATTAGTGAACTTCCAAGTAGTTCCCATCACTCTGGGAAATCTAAACGAGCTGTACTTCATGATTGTGTTTCAAGAGACGACTCCCGAACCGGGGCGCTCAGCGGCCGCGCGCCGCACGCGCCCGCGCGATGAAACAGCTTCGGCCTGGAAACAATCCGTGAAGCTTGAACAGGAATTGGCGGCGACGAAGGAATATCTTCAATCCGTCATCGAAACACAGGAAGCCACCAACGAGGAATTACAGTCCGCGAACGAGGAGATTCTTTCCAGCAACGAAGAATTGCAGAGCACAAACGAAGAAATGGAAACCGCGAAGGAAGAACTTCAATCCGCCAACGAGGAACTGACGACCGTAAACGACGAACTTCGAAGCCGCAATCTCGAGGTCACTCAAATCAACAATGACTTGATCAATTTGCTCTCCAGCATAGACATCGCCGTGATCATGATAGGAAGCGACCTAACCATCCGCCGCTTCACGCCCAAAGCCCAGAGGTTTCTCGGACTGATTCCCGGCGACATCGGCCGTCCGCTTTCGAATATCAATCCCACCATCGAGATTGCCGATCTGCAGTCGATGGTTCTGCAGGTCGTTTCGGATTTTCACCCGCTCGAACGAGAGCTTACAGACCGTATGGGCGTTCATTACCAGTTCAAAATCCTCCCCTACAGGACGCTGGAGAATAAAATTGATGGGGCGGTCATCACCATCGTTGATATCACTGCCGATTACCCCGGCGGCAAAAACTGATGGCCTTCGCTACAGCTTTGCTCGGCAGAGCCTTCCGGCGGTCTCTCTCGGCTGAAACCTGCACGCTCTACCCAAACATAGCCTTCTACCATGCCATAATAGCTTTGCATTGCTTTAACTTAGTGGCTATACTCGTGAAAAGAGTCTTATCAGGGTCCAGACATCCCCGCGTCTCGTTGCCTAGGGGAGCGCGCATGCAAGATTGGCCGGCCTCATTGCTAAAAATAGCGCGATTGCGCTGTGGCATCTCACTCGATTAAGAATCGATTCGACGGGTTCCGCACGCCCCGAAGGCGGACGAAGCTGATAGGCGAACCGAAGAAGCATGATTGATTAAAGCTCGAAGCAGTCTGGAGATATTGTGTGGACAGCATCAATCAAGCACTAGAACGCCGCCGTAGAGCCTCTTGTGGCGTTGCTGCGAACGAACCTGGCGATCCCTCGGGCGGAACGTTGAGATCTTTGGCCAGTCTACTTCGTAATTCCACTATTGGCGTGGCTCTTTTCGACCGTAATTTGCACTGCGGAGCGTTCAACGGCGCCTTGCGGTCTCTCATGGGCGTATCCGCCAAAAAGAATCTCGGCAGAAGGTTACAGCAGGTATTCCTTGGAGGGATCCCGAGGCTGGAGCTCGCTTTGCACAGCGTATGGAATTCAGGCAACGGCTTGTCAAACATCGAATTAACGGCCCAATTGCCCCCCGGCACGGAACCGCGTCGATGGATGGTGAACTTCTATCCCATAAGGGACGAATCCAGACAAGTCCGGCTGGTTGCCACAACCTTTTCCGAAATTACCAGGGGACGCCGCGTGGAACTTAAGCTCTCTCGTCTCAAAGATAAATTCCAATCCAACCTCCTGCGTGAACCCAACCTTCTAGAAGAAGAGTTTTCCGCCTTATCCACGCGAACTTTCGAGCTTGTCAATCGCTCCGTAACGCTCCTGAGGACCTCCATGTCTCTCCGATTCTATACATCGGAGATGCAACTGGAAGCGGCACTGGTGAGGCATGCATTGTTCATGAACGCAAACCGGCCACAGGAACGGGTTTTTTGCCTTCAGAGCAGTGTTGTTTCCGGCACAGCCCCCATTCAGGCTCCAGAATCGCGCGAAGAGAATACCATAGCCTGCAACAGTCCAAGTCCAAGGGAGCGACAGATCCTCCAACATTTGGCTGATGGCAAATCCAATAAAGAAATCGGGTTGATTCTCGATATCAGCACTCGGACCGTGGAATGTTACCGGGCTCGGATCATGATTAAACTGGATCTTCACTCAACAGCTGCACTGGTACGCTACGCCGTTCGAAACAAAATCGTCGAAGCTTGATTTGACACTCCGAGTTCGCTGTGCGGCGTTCGATTCCGCTCTGTGCCTACGCGGTCCGCCACTATTTCGTGCACCCTTCAGCACTCTCAGACTCCCTCTACTTGGCAAATTGGCGAACGCTGAAGGAAATCGGCAACCCGATAAAAAACATGTGCACCAAGAGCCCTTGGATGAGTCCCGCGAGCTGGAACGGGCCTCGCCCGTGCAGCGCGGAGAGCGGCACGACGATCAAATTCATGACCAAGAACACAGCAATGCCATAAAACAACCCGCAGACCAGCGCGTGCTCCTTGAGGAACGCCAGCTTCCGGCTTGCCAAGTAATAGACGGCCGCCGCGGATGTAGCGATAAAAAACTGCAGCACAATTCCAAGCACGTAGACGCCTATGCCTCCATGCACAGCCGTCGGCCCGAGAAGTCCGGCGGCGATTACCCGCGGAACCCTTGCTCCGTAGATGATGAATGCGGAGCCTAGATCCAGACTTCCTGCCAACAGCCCACCCACGAAAATCGACAGCAACGCTTTCGGTCTTGGAACCGGCAACACGGCCGATGCGACACTCATATTTTTCTCCTTAGTATTCAGGGAAAGTAAATCGGTTCGCTGCGAATGCAATCGGCAGCCCAACGAAAACAACATGAAAAATCAATTGGACGATTATGACTTGCGAGGATGAAGGCCTTTTCGCTCTTGCGGAAAGCGGCACCACAACCAGATTCATCACCACAAAAACGAGTACGCCGTAAACCGCGCCCGAAATCCAATAAACTCGCGCAAGTAGGGGAATTTGCGCGCAGGCTTCGACAAACACGGTCGCAACGCTAAACGCGATCACGCAATGCAGAAGCAGTCCGAACCCTCCGCTGGCCCATCCTTGGCGGAATGCCGGCTCACCCAATAATCCGCTGGCAACGCCTTGCCAAACGCGCAGCGGCTTTATTCCTTTAAGTCCAAACTGAACGCTCGCGGCGATGCCGTCGAGAATCGCGCAGGCGGCACCGCCCCAGACGATTGCCTTCAGAACGCCAGACATGCGCTAAGTATCCGTTCAGCAGGGAAGTCGAGTCGCTCAGAATTGGACTCTGTCGAGCAGATTCGTATCGCGGTCTTCGCGGCCCCGCCAACAACGTCGCCAGTACGCAGAGCGCAACAGGGCGAGCCCGGTCTGGATCGTGGGGGAATTGAGTCAACTCCCAGTTGAATCTAATTTCCAATGGCCTGACACCGTCCAAGTATTCGACAGCTGGACGGGCCAGCCAGGAGCCAAGTCCCTCTGCTTACTCCTCATATTCTCCTTGCCATCAACATCTTGCATGAATACGGAGGTTTCCTCGCAAAAGGCACAGTGCGTGCATCCGACTAATGCGGAAGTTGAAATGGAAATAGGCGCTCGGCCAAAAGGCGAATCACTATGAGTCCAATCAATCCAGAAAAAAATAAGCTGGGATTTGTCGGAATCGGCTATATGGGCCGGCCGATTGCACAAAGGTTGCTGGAAGCCGGCTTCAAGTTAACGGCTTACGACCGCGACCGCAGCAAGGCAGAAGACCTAATTCGATATGGCGGCACTGTAGCCGAGAATGTTTCGGAACTTTCCACTGGTTGCGACACGGTATTGTCATGCCTCCCAACCGATGAGGCTGTTTTGAGCATTTATGGCGGACCTGACGGCGTATTCGCCAATGCGCATCGCGGCTCGCTGGTCATCGACATGAGCACCGTGTATCCCGAGACTTCGCAGCAGCTCTCCAGACTAGGTTCGGAGCGTGGAGTTGACGTGCTTGACGTGACGATATCGGGGAGTACTCCAGCGGCGGAAAGGGGTTTGCTAACGCTGTTCGGGGGCGGAGACCAAACACGTTTCGCTGCCGCCGAGTCGATCTTTCGCGCCATCGCCCGAAGCTATTTTTATCTCGGACCGAACGGCTCCGGAGCGACGATGAAACTTGTCGTGAACGCCCTGCTGGGAATCGGAATGCAGGCGATTGCCGAGGCGGTAGCGCTGGGTGAAAAGGCCGGTCTCGATCGTCATCGCTTGCTCGAAGTGCTGTCCTACACTGCAGTCGTCGCTCCAGCGCATCTCGGAAAACTGCAAAGGGCGATGAATGGTGACTATAGCCCTCAGTTTCCGCTAAGGCTTATGAACAAGGATTTCGGGCTGATTTTCAATCTTGCGGCTTCCCTTGGGGTGCGAATGCCCGCAGCTGCGGCTGCTTTTGAGGTTAATGCGAGGCAGTCGGACTTGGGAGCGGAGCAAGATTTCTCGGCGGTGATTCTGCAAATGGAGAAGCAAGCTCATTTGATTCAAGAGTCAGTGGGCTGATGGAGTCGACGTCGATTCCGCGAGAAAGTCAATTTGAGTTCGAAGAAAGGTTCATATGTTCGATGGGGCCTATCCGGTACATGCCTTCGTGGCGAGGAACGAAACGATCCAATTGACGGTGAATGGAGAGAAACAATCGTTCAGCGGCGAGCCGGAAATGCCGCTGCTCTGGTACTTGGGCGACATTTTGGGGCTGACAGGGTCGAAATTTGGCTGCGGGGTGGGGCTTTGCGGCGCGTGCACTGTCCACGTGAATGGACGAGCGACGCGATCTTGCGTGACGGCTATGCGCGATGCGGCAGGAAAGGAAGTCACCACGGTCGAAGGCCTCGAGAAGAACGGATTGCATCCAGTTCAGAAGGCGTGGATGCAAATCAACGTGCCGCAATGCGGGTATTGCCAAGTGGGACAGATCATGCAGGCGGCGGCTCTATTAAACAGCAAAAAAAATCCAACCGATCACGAAATCGATGAGGCCATGTCCGGGAATATCTGCCGCTGCGGAACGTATCAGCGGATTCGCGCGGCGGTTAAAACAGCGGCGGGGGAGATGGCATGAGCAGCATTGAGAACGTCAGCCGACGCCGATTTTTGACGGGAGGCGTCATCGCGGCAGGCGCGCTTGTACTGGGGGTGCGTTATTACCACGAGCTGTCGTCAGGCGACAAACTCCCACACAATACAAACGCCGATCACGCCACCTTACATCCCAGCGTGTACCTCGGAATCGGCGCGGACGGCACGGTGTGGATAATGGCCAGTCGCTCGGAGATGGGAACGACAAGCCGTACGACTCTGCCGCTCGTTGTCGCCGATGAACTGGACGCCGACTGGAAGCGAGTGAAGATCGAGCAGGCCATCGGCGACAAGCGATATGGTGACCAAAATACCGATGGGTCACACTCGATACGCTCGTTCTACGACGCGATGCGTGTGGCGGGAGCGACGGCGAGATTCATGCTGATTCAAGCTGCCGCGAAGGAGTGGGGCGTTCCGCCAGCGGAGTGTGAAACCGATTTGCATGTTGTTGTCCACCGCTCGACGAATCGTAAGGCGGGTTACGGCGAACTCGCGAGCGCTGCGGCGAAATTTCCAGTCCCTAGCAAAGAAGAGCTGAAGCTCAAGCCAAAGAGCGCCTGGCGATATATAGGCAAAGGGGAAGTAAGTTACGACCTCGAAGCACTCGTGACCGGGAAAGCCATTTATGGCATGGATGCTCGCCTGGATCGGATGGTGTACGCATCGGTGGAGCGCCCGCCCGTTCTCGGCGGCAAAGTGAAATCGTACGACGACAAGGAACCCTTAAAGGTCGCTGGTGTAAGTCAGACTATTCCGATCGATCCATTCCAGCAGGCGCCGGGGTTTCAGCCCCTCGGCGGCATCGCGGTCATTGCAGATAACACGTGGGCAGCGTTTCAAGGCCGCAAGAAGCTCAACATTTCCTGGGATAACGGACCAAACGAAACGTACAACTCGGATTCCTACAAGAATGAATTGCGAGCGACCTCGCACAATCCCTGCAAAGTAGTGCGCAATATCGGCGATGCGGATGCAGAGTTCGCCAAAGGGGGAAAGATCCTCGAGGCGGACTACTACGTGCCGCTTCTAGCGCACGCCGCGATGGAGCCGTTGGTGGCGCTGGCGGAATTTAAAGACGGCAAGGCGGCACTGTGGGCCCCGACGCAGAATCCTCAAGCTGTGCAAGACATCGTCTCGAAAGAGCTGGGGATCGCGAAAGAAGACGTAATTTGCCATGTGACCCTGCTCGGCGGGGGATTCGGGCGCAAGTCGAAGCCCGACTACGCTGCTGAGGCCGCGGTTTTGTCTAAAAAAATGGGACGGCCGGTGAAGGTGGTCTGGACGCGAGAGGACGACATCAAGTTCGACTACTATAACGCCGTTGCTTCCATGTATATGAAGGCGGCTGTGGATGCGAACGGCAAACCGACCGCGTGGCTGCAACGCTCTGTCTTCCCTCCCATTCCATCTATTTTTGACGTGAATGCGGTCTATGGCGACCCGGCCCATCTGCAGCAGGGCTGGACGGATATTCCTTACGATCTGCCAAATCTTCGCGTCGAGAACGGCCCGGCGAAGGCGCATGTACGCATCGGCTGGTTACGTTCCGTGGCCAACATCTATCACGCGTTTGGTATTCAGTGCTTCACGGATGAATTGGCGCATGCGGCCGGGCGCGATCCGCTCGATTATTTGCTCGATTTGATCGGGCAGCCGCGCACAATCGATTTCAAGGGTGTCGAGTACCCGAATTACGGAGCTTCGATGGAGGCCTATCCATGGGAGACCGGTCGTCTCCGCCACGTCACCGAGTTGGTCGCGGAAAAATCCGGGTGGGGAAAGCGCAAGCATGGAAAGGGAACTGGCGTAGGGATTGCGGCGCATAAGAGCTTCTTGACGTATGTCGCCACAGTCGTTGAAGTCGAAGTCAATGATCAGGGTGAAGTGCGAATCCCGCGAGTCGATGTAGCTCTGGACGCGGGGTTGATCGTAAATCCGGAAGCAACTCGCGCCCAGTTCGAGGGCGCCGCAGTGTTCGGCACCAGCGTCGTGCGAAGCGGCGAGATTACGGCTACGAAGGGTGTAATCGACCAGTCGAATTTTCAGGATTATCCGGTAGCTCGAATCAATGAGGTGCCAGCTCAGACGAACGTCTACATCGTCGATAGCGACGCTCCGCCGGCGGGCGTCGGCGAGCCCGGGGTACCGCCGTTTATCGCCGCGTTCTGCAACGCCATTTTCGCTGCAACCGGCAAGCGAGTGAGAGATCTGCCAATCACGAAGCTCGGATTGAGTTAACGGTTTCTGCGCCCGACGGAGTAGAAGCGTGCGCAGCTGAAGGGAAAAATTGCAAGTAAAAGGAGAGCCATGACACAAGACAAGACTCAACACCATTTGATGTTTGCCTCGACAATTCTGCTGGTTCTTTTCTTTGGCCTCACGTTGTTTGTTGTTTCGATTGTCAGGGCTGACCCCGGTCCAGACAGCGCTGCGAGCAGTGCGACGTTCCGGACGAAATGTGCAATGTGCCACGGTCCAGACGGAAGCGGCTCAGAGGTCGGAAAGAGCATGAATGTTCCGGACCTGCGCTCACCGGCAGTCCAAAAGCTGCCCGATGCGCAACTCGCTCAAATCATTTCCGACGGCAAGGGGGGAATGCCTTCCTTCAAGAATTCGCTCAGCGAGGATCAGGTTCATTCCCTCGTAGCGCACATTCGCTCGCTGCGTGGAAAAAAATAGCCCGGATTCTGTAGACTGCATTGCTGCACGGGTACGCGGTTACTTCTTTCAGGAGCGGCCCGCCTGAGGATGAGGTGCTTTATGAATAGCAGGGAATATCAACAGAACCAGGAGAATTCACCCCGTCAGCATCCCGCGGAAACTTCACGAACTCACGAGGCCGCGGACAACGAGATTTCGCGGCGTGGATTTCTCGGGTTCGCGGCCGCTTCCATTTTCCTGGCTCAAGCTGATCAACAGGTCGCGCGATCGGATTCCAGGAATGGCATTCCTTACCGAACGCTGGGCCGCACCAGAGAGAAAGTCTCGCTCATCGGACTCGGCGGCTATCATCTTGGCAAGCAGGCGGATCCTCAAGAAAGCATTCGCATCATCCGCACCGGTCTTGATGAAGGAATCAATTTCCTCGACAACTGCTGGGACTACAATGGCGGCGAGAGCGAAATTCGCATGGGCAACGCGCTGCGCGACGGTTACCGGCAAAAAGCTTTTCTCATGTCGAAGATCGATGGACGCACCAAGGCCGCTGCTGCGAGTCAAATCAACGAGTCGCTGCGTCGTCTTCAGACGGACCGGATCGATCTGCTCCAATTTCACGAAGTGATACGCGACGCCGATCCGGATCGTATTTTTGCCGAAGGCGGAGGCATGGAGGCCGTCCTGGAGGCGCAAAAAGCGGGCAAGCTTCGCTTTGTCGGCTTCACGGGCCACAAGAGCCCTGACATTCATTTGAAAATGCTGGACACTGCTTCAAAGCACAGCTTCGCGTTCGATGCCGTTCAGATGCCTCTCAACGTAATGGACGCGCACTTCAACAGTTTCGAAAAGAAAGTTTTGCCCGTGTTGCTGAAAAACGACATCGGGGTGCTTGGTATGAAGCCTATGGGCGACCACGTTATTCTCGAAAGCAAGACAGCTACCCCCGTGGAGTGCCTCCACTACGCGATGAATCTTCCCACGAGTGTCGTCATCACCGGCTGCGACTCCATCGCGATTCTTCAACAAGCTCTCCAAGCCGCCCATAGTTTTCAGCCGATGAACTCTACCCAAGTTGCCGCACTTCTCGCAAAAACGGCAAAGGCTGCGGAAGCGGGGCAGTTCGAACTTTATAAAACGAGTCACCAGTTCGACGGCACCTATGCCAACCCACAATGGCTCGGCTAGAAGCGCAATGATATTGGAGCGAATGAATCGAAAAGAATTTCGGAGGACACAATCATGAATAAAAAAGAGCTTTCTGCAAGTTTAGCCGGAGATATTTCACTTGGCGGACAAATTTCCGTGCATCGTCTCGGCTTCGGAGCCATGCGCCTTACCGGCGAAGGCATCTGGGGGCCGCCAAAAGATCACAAAGGGGCGCTTGCGGTTCTTCGCCGGGCCGTGGAGCTTGATATCAATTTCATTGATACCGCTGATTCTTACGGCCCAAACGTAAGCGAGGAACTGATTGCCGAAGCGCTGTTTCCTTACCGGGCCGGCCTGGTAATTGCCACCAAGGGAGGCTGGAATCGTCCTGGTCCCAATCAATGGACTCACGATGCTACTCCCGCGCACCTGCGCAAGGCGGTTGAAGCGAGTCTAAAAAGATTGCGCCTGGACCGCATCGACGTCTATCAATTGCATATTCCGGATCCCGCCGTATCGTTTGAGGCGTCTGTGGAAACTTTGGCTCAGCTGCGAAACGAAGGCAAGATTCGCCTGGTCGCGTTGTCCAACGTCACCCAAGAGCACATTGAGCGAGCACGTAGAATTGTTCCAATCGTCTCCGTGCAGAACCGCTATAGCTTCGCGGATCGCGAATGGGACTACGTGGTGGATTATTGTGAGCGCAATGGGATTGCCTTCATTCCCTGGTACCCCTTGGGAGCCGGCAAAGTTGCCGGTGAAGTGCTCGACCAAGTCGCTCAGGCACACCGTGCCAGCCCAACGCAGGTAGCGCTGGCATGGCTCCTGCAGCGATCTCCCATCATGCTGCCCATCCCAGGAACTTCCTCGATCGAACATCTAGAGCAGAACGTCGCGGCGGCTTCCTTGCGCTTATCTGAAGAAGACTACGAAAAGCTTGCTCGAGTTCCCGAGCTCGTAGCATTGCGGTGAGAGAATCTGCACTGCTCAAATCTGTGCGTTTCGGCGTGAAACGAGATTGTTCGAGGTCTCGAGCTAAATAGCGGTGACTACTCGGCGGGATGTAAACGGTATCCAAGAGCTCCAGAGTGAGCAATTTCTCGTCTTAAGCGCCGTGATCAGTTCTGCTCGCTTAAATCTTTGCCCCGCGGTCTACTCGAGAATGAGTTAGGGGCACAACAATCGACGCCGGCTCTTGCTGGCAATGTTCTTGTCTAGGAAACGGAAAGCCACACCCAACCCATTGCCCCGCGAAACGGCCCGGTTCACTTGTCAACAGCGCTGCGCTTCCTCGAGCCCCGCTGGGGAGGTGCCCCATAATAGCGCGGCATTCACTGTTCTGCGCAACTTCCGGCGTCCTTGAAACTGGCGCGCTTTTACAGCGGTGATCGATGTTCCTAGAATCTGAGCAGTTTCCTTAACGGAGCGCTCTTCGATGTCGCGGAGCAAGATCGTAGTTCGAATCTTTGGGCCTAAGCGATTGATCGCCACGGTCAAGAGTTTAGTGCGCTCCCGCTGCCAACAGGACTCTTCTGGGTTGGGGCTCTGGTCAACGAACGTTTCAGAGACGGCCGACATACCATCGTCAGAGCTCTCGGGCAAGACTTCCAAGACTCTTCGCCTTCGACGTAGCAATATGAAGGCTTCATTCATGGCGATGCGCGTCAGCCAGGTAGAGAACCGCGACTTTTCTTGAAAATTGTCGAGATGGAGAAAAGCCTTGTGAAAACTCTCCTGTGCCACATCTTCAGCATCCTCGCGGTTCTTGGTTATCCGTTGCGCCATGGCGAGAACTTTGTGCTTGTGACGAAAAACCAATTCCTCGAAAGCCAGCGTGTCTCCGCACTTGGCGGCATCCACCAGCCCGGCGTCGGAGTCTTTGTTTATACCGGTTGCACAAGACGTTTTCATGAATCCAACCCTCCCCCGCCATTGCGGCACAAAGTAAGAGAAACTAACTAGCTCGTCAGCCACAGCGCATATCGAACGCTCTGGAAGATCGTCCACTGATGTTGCAAGCGCAGAATGCGATACCAGTCGAGAATGGATAGTGGTTTCATGGTGCACTCCTGTCTACGTCTGTCTCTTGGTTCAGCGTCACCGTCACGTTGACGCTTGCTGGCTGCGAATTCCATTCAACGGGAAAATGACAGCCGCCACTGAAACAGCAATTGGAGTGCCGGAGACTGCGGGTCGCGAAGGCAGGCTGGAACTGACTGGCAGAATGAGAGATAAGACAGTTTCAGGTGTGCCATGGCGCGGTCAGTCGATGCCCAAACTGTCGGAGTGTTGTCATTCCGTCTACTAGATTGGACGAACCGAGGCGACCACCTCTCCCTGAGGGAAGGCTGATTCGCGCCACATGGCCGACGAGGTCGGAGCAGGGCACTCTCTGATGTTAAGATTTTGATTGCAGAGCGCAGCACACCGCTTTGCTGGAGCAGAAGTATGCCTGGGTCAAATCCTCTTCTGTGGCCGAAGCCGCCTGTGATTCGGAGCTATGGGATTGCTGTTCTTTCGGTTGCCGTAGCCCTGGTCATTTCAAGGTGGCCGCCGCTTCACTTGCAAGATTCTCCCGTGTCGCTTTTTCTTTGCGCCGTCATATTGAGTGCGTGGTTCGGTGGTGCCGGCCCGGGGCTGCTGGCGACCGCGCTCTCTGCTCTCGCTTTCTACTATTGCTTCTTGCCTCCGATCTATTCGTTGGATCCGAAACCTGAAGAAGTCCCACGCTTTGTCGTCTTCATGGTGTCAGCCGTGTTTGTCGGGTCGCTGAGCGTTGCGCAGAGGAGCGCCACGGAATCGCTCAGGCGCGCGCGCGATGACCTGAAAGATACAGTTCAAGAGCTCCAGAGCACGAACGAGGCGTTGCAAGCAGCGAGTCATGAGCGCGCGCGCGCGGAAGAATCGTTGCGGCGGAGCGAGAGTTATTTGGCAGAAGCGCAGAGGATCACGCATACGGGAAGTTGGGTTTGGCAGGTTGCGGGCAGAGACGCGATGCACTTGTCCGACGAATGGTATCGCATATATGGCTTTGATCCGGCAGGTGGCATTCCGACTTTGGAACAACGGCTGCAGCGGATTCATCCGGAGGACCGCGCCAAGTGGCAAGAGGCAACCGATCGAGCTGTGGGTGAAAAGTCGGATTACGACGTGGAATTCCGAATTGCTCTTCCGGGCGCTGCGGTCAAATACATCCACACCGTTGGCCATCCTGTTTTGGACACGTCCGGGAATTTGGTGCAATTCGTCGGCAGCTCGACCGACATCACCGGGCGCAAGCGGGCGGAAGAGTCTTTGCGCCAGGCGCAAGCGGACCTCGCACACGTCAGCCGCGTAACTACTCTGGGAGAGCTGACCGCCTCGCTGGCGCACGAAGTGAATCAACCGATTGCTGCCGCGGTCACCAATGCCAATGCCTGTTTGCGCTGGCTTACGCGCGAGCAACCAGATCTCGAGGAAGCCCGCGCGGCTGCCATGAGAATCGTGAATGACGGAACGCGTGCGGCAGAAATCATCAAGCGAATCCGCTTGCTCTTCAAGAAGGGAACTTTGGAACGGGAGCTGGTGGACGTAAACGAAGTTATTCGGGAGATGACTGTCCTTCTGCGCGGCGAGGCCATGAGATACTCCATTCTAGTGCGGACCGAGTTGGAGACGGACACTCCCCCGGTCATGGCCGATCGCGTGCAATTGCAGCAGGTGTTGATGAACCTCATGCTCAATGGCATCGATGCGATGAAGGATGCGCATGGGACGCGGGAGCTCGCGATTAAGTCGGGGCGAGCCGAAACCGGCCAAGTCCTTGTGTCCGTCCTCGACACTGGCGTGGGGCTGCCAGCGCAGCAGTTGGACAAGCTCTTCGAAGCGTTTTTCACCACGAAACCTCATGGCACAGGTATGGGACTGTCGATTAGCCGAACCATCGTGGAATCGCATGGCGGCCGCTTGTGGGCTGCAAACAACTCTCCGCGCGGGGCAAGTTTTTGCTTCACTCTACCCACTAAAGTCGAGACACATGAATGACGACCGAACGTGCTCCTACGGTCTTCGTCGTTGATGACGACCCTTCTGTGCGTGCGGCTATTCAAGGATTGCTGAAATCGGCGAGTTTACGGGCTGAATCCTTCGAGACCGCGGAAGAGTTCCTGCATGCCAAGCGGTTGGACGGACCAAGCTGTCTTGTGCTGGATGTGAGCCTGCCTGGAGTCAGCGGTCTCGACTTTCAGCGCCAGTTGGCTGACGCGGGAATTCGAATTCCCATCATCTTCATCACCGGTCATGGAGATATTCCGATGACGGTTAAGGCCATGAAATCCGGTGCCGTTGAGTTTCTCACCAAGCCTTTCCAGGACCACGAACTGCTGGATGCGATCCATCAGGCTTTGGATCGCGACCGTGCCACGCTCCAACAGCAGAGAAGCCTTGCGGAGCTGCGAAAACGCTACGAGGCACTCACCGCCCGCGAGCGCGAGGTCATGAGTTTGGTGGTCTCGGGTATGCTCAATAAACAAATAGCTTTTGATCTCGGGACCAGCGAAATCACCGTCAAGATCCATCGAGGCCATGTGATGCGGAAGATGCAGGCTGATTCGCTTGCAGAGTTGGTTAGAATGGCGGCGGCACTGGAGCTTCCACACGGCAAAAAATAGCCTAATGCCAACGTACCGCCGTCACGCAAGGCAGCTGGCAAGTTCCCAGTCCTCCCGTTTTGATTGCCGCTCTCTCAAGCCTCTTTAGATGGTAGATGGCTCTCTGATCAGGGCGATATGTGGACCCTGTAGCCTCTTATACCAAAGTATAATTGCGCCACTTTGGCGACGCTGCTAGATTCTCAGCATGGACACTCGGGGAAAGACCAGACTAGTAGCCATCGTCGATGACGATGATTCGATGCGCAGCGCCCTCCACGGCTTGCTGCAATCTGCAGATCTGCCGGCGCAAGCGTTTGCCTCGGCGGAAGAATTCCTGAACTCCGGCCAACAGCATCAGATTTCATGTTTGATCGCGGACATCCGTATGCCGGGAATGTCCGGCCTCGAACTGCAGGCGCAGCTGAACGCCGATCGTTGCAGAATTCCGATCATTTTTATCACCGCACATGGCGATGAAAAAATGCGAATGCAGGCATTGCGAGCGGGGGCGGTGGAGTTTATGGCAAAACCGTTCAATGACGAAGCCCTGCTGGAGAGTGTGCGTGCTGCTCTGGAAAGTTAAGCCCCCGAATAGAAGCATGCATCGGGGCGGGCAAGGAGATCCTCCGTGGCGGCTGTCGTAAGATTTGGGTCCGGCGACCAGGACGGTAATCCGCGCAGATTCGAGCAGATCATAGGCAACAGTCCTGCTCTGGAAGCAGTGCTCGAACAGGTTGAGCAGGTCGCGCCTACGGACTCTACCGTTCTTATCCTGGGCGAGACAGGCACCGGCAAGGAACTGATCTCGCGCGCAATTCACAATCTCAGCATGCGGTGCGGACGCCCGTTCATAAAACTGAATTGCGCTGCCATCCCGTTCGATCTGCTGGAAAGCGAGCTTTTTGGCCATGAGAAGGGCGCGTTTACAGGCGCTATCGCGCAAAAGATTGGGCGTTTCGAATCGGCTGACAAAGGGACTCTCTTTTTGGACGAGGTGGGAGATATTCCGTTGGCGCTGCAGCCAAAACTGCTGCGTGTCCTCCAGGAACAGGAATTCGAGCGTTTGGGCGGTACTCGGACTCACCAAGTGGACGTTCGACTCGTAGCCGCGACCCACCGAAATTTGGCTGACATGGTGAAGCGTAACGAATTCCGCAGCGACCTCTACTACCGTCTCAACGTGTTTCCGATCCCCCTGCCGCCGTTACGGGAGCGTCGCGAAGACATTCCAGCGCTGGTGGAACATTATGTCGAGATTTACGCCCGCCGTATGGGCAGACAAATCGAACACATTCCCCCTGAAACGATGTCTGCACTCACATCCTATCAGTGGCCGGGGAACATTCGCGAGCTTCAGAATTTCATCGAGCGAAGCGTAATCCTCACCTCCGGCAACGCCTTGCACCCACCTCTCGAGACTTTGAGGAGTGCTGCCGAACCGGAATCCCTTGGGCCAATTACCCTGGAGGATGCGGAGCGAGACCACATTCGCAAGACTCTCGAGCAGACTCGCTGGGTCGTCGCTGGTCCCAACGGGGCGGCCGCACGCTTGGGAATCAAGAGGTCCACGCTTTACTTCCGCATGCAGAAACTGGGCATCTCACGCACCAAGAAGGACTTCGTTTCCGCATAGCAGCATTGCCATTCTGCGAGGATCGATCCTTCCATCGATTGACCAAGTCTATTCATTTGTCATCAGATGCACCAAGCTCTTTCCTCCAGCCGATGCGAATCCGAAGCCGTTCGCCGCAGTCTTAAATAAATAACATCACTAGGGCTGTCCGCATGCGGACGCTCTGTTTAACGGGCTGGCATAGCGCACTGCGCCATCGCTTGTAGTCGGCTTCTACTTTCAGTCACTTACGCATTCAACAGGTTTGGCAACCCTATTGCCTTTCCTGGGTGTGTGGCTCGACGCACCGAATCTATTTCGAAATGTCTGAAAGGAGGAATTATGAAATTGCAAAAAGCAGTGTTCGTTTTGATTGGAATGATGTTGTTGTTCGCAGGCCAGTTGTCAGCACAGCAGGTGAAGACCGATTTCGATCGCAACGCCAACTTCGGCCAGTACAAGACCTACTCGTGGGAACAAGTTAAGACGAAAGACGCCCTGGACGTCGGTCGAATCAAAGCTGCCGTCAATGCCGCCTTGGCAGCAAAAGGTTGGACCCAGGTGGATTCCGGTGGTGATGTTTCCATCATAGCCATGGAGATGACCCACGATCAGCAGACCTTGAATACCTTCTATAACGGTTTTGGGGGAGGTTGGGGCTGGCGACGCTTTGGAGGCGGAGGTCTTGGAGAGGCAACAACCACAACCGAAACATATAGAGTGGGCACGGTGGTAGTCGATCTATTCGATACCAAGACCAAGCAACTGATCTGGAGAGGCTCGTCGAGCGACACACTCTCCAACAACTCCGACAAGAACATCAAGAATCTGGACAAGGGCGTGGACAAAATGTTCAAGAACTTTCCTCCAGGCTCTTCGAAGAAGTAACGGTGTCTAACATGACTCGCTCTATGTACGCCGCCGTCACTTTCGGGCTCATTTCAATAGCCATCCCATTGCGTGCGGCCAACGGGCCGCACGCAGGGACGGACCGCCAGAGCAAGTTGGTCTGGACCAATGACGATCTCGACAAACTACACAATCTCGGGCCGATCTCCATCGTTGGCCGGGAGCGCGACGAAAAGCCAGCTTCGGCACCTGCGCCCGCGCAGAACCTGAGAACCCAGGACCCAGACTGGTACGCCGCACAGGCAGCAAACCTGCGGGACGAACTTGAATACCGGCAGACGCAGCTTCGCGAATACCGGCATGCGCTTGACGACGCGCGAAATCTTAGGCAATCAGCCGGCGGCATAGATCTGGTCGACGAGGACTTCGCCGTTACTCCTGAAGCTGGCATTGAAATCTTGCAGCAGCGGGTGAACGAAACACAATCGCAGCTCGACGACCTTGAAGACCTGGCGCGCCGTAATGACATCGAGCCGGGCACCCTTCGCGGCCAGTGAAGCTTCCTGACATGCTCACGAGGGCCACGAAGCCTTTTTGAACAGAGGTTCGCGACCACCGTATTGAGAGGAGAGCCAGTTCAGTGCGAAATCAAGATCTCGCTGTGTTGCTATTCAGTCTTCTTACATTCGGCGCGCTCTTGATCTCAGCGGCCAACAACCCTCAGGCTGGTGCAGCCATTTCCGGCGAAGCAAAATCTCCGAGCAATCTCGTCGGTCAGATGCCTCCCTCGTTCGATCAGGATGTGGCGAAGGTCGTTGCCGAAGTGGATCGGATCGAGGCCAATACTCTGAGCCAGATGGAACACGCCACGCTCGATCGCCAAGGGCAAGTTCGCACTCTGGGAAAGTTACTGCTCTTCGATAAACATCTCTCGGTCCATCAGAACGAAGCTTGCAGTTTCTGTCATACGCCGGAGACAGGATTCACCGGGCCGATTCAATCTTTGAATGAGACAACCGTGTCGTACCCGGGTTCCGTGAGAACGCGTTTCAGCAATCGAAAGCCGCAGAGCTACATGTACGCGCCCTTCGCGCCGGTGCTCCACTACAACGCACTCCAGGGTGACTTTGTCGGCGGCAATTTCTGGGATATGCGTGCGAGCGGCTACCGCCTACAGAATCCCAGCGCCGAACAAGCGCAAGGACCGCCGACGAATCCCGTAGAAATGGGCTTGCCCGATTCGGCCTGTGTTGCGTACCGCCTTTCCAGCGCTCCCTATCGGAAGCTCTTTGAGACCGTCTGGGGGACGGACTCGTTCAACATTCACTGGCCAGCCGACGTGGAAAAGATCTGTACGACTCCAGGTCCGCCACCGGCGGATGATCAGCACCCGGTCCACTTGAATGGAGCAGACCGAACTCGCGCCGATCAGGTCTACGACGAATTCGGGCTGGCCATTTCCGCATACGAATTCTCGCCCGAGGTGAGTCCTTTCACGTCGAAGTACGACTACGTGCAAGCAGGAAAAGACCAATTCACGCCGCAGGAAGCATTGGGCTATGCGCTGTTCCGCAGCACAGCGCGATGCAACGAGTGTCATCGCGACGGCGGGCCCGGCGAAGAGCCCCTTTTTACGGACTTTACCGCCAGCAATCTCGGCGTCCCTCGAAATCCGGGATTGCAATACTTCTACGAAGGTCAGCCCGACCAGCGCAGCTACAGTCCCAATCCCGCCGGAGCGGCGTACGTCGATACAGGAGTCGGCTCCTTCCTTCGCACGCTGCAAAGTGACAGCGGCCAACTGAATCCAGATTCCGAGTGGATCAAACTCGCGCCGAAGTTTGACGCAAAAATCCAAGTACCCACCTTGCGCAATGTAGACATGCGTCCCACGCCGAGCTTCGTGAAAGCCTACATGCACAACGGTTACTTCAAAAGTCTTAAAGAGGTCGTGCATTTCTACAACACGCGCGATGCCCTGCCCAAATGCAAGCCAGGCGATCCCGGCGAGAAGCTCACTTGCTGGCCGGCGCCCGAAGACTCAACCAATCTCAACAAACGGCAGCTCGGCAACCTGAAGCTGACGGACCAGGAAGAAGATGCCCTTGTCGCTTTCCTCAAGACCCTGACGGATGGCTACATGGTGCCAAGCCCACGAAAGGCGAAATAAGTTTGACCTCTGAACTAGCCTCAACGTGTAGCTGTTTTGTTGACACGGATCCGAAATGAGTACCACGACTCAATCTCTGATGCCCGCTAAAGCGCGCGATTTTCGCGAAAGGATTCTATTGCACTCACTTCTCCGCAAGGATGCAGCCTTAAATGGACCGGCTTGGCTGCCCATTGCGTTGGTGTTGGGGGCCCTTAGCGCAGTCGCCTATGCCGACCACGCCGTTGTTTCGATTTCGCTCGTCTACCTTTACATACTCCCTATCGCCCTCGGTGCGATTTTTCTGCGCAAAAGGGTCAGCTACGGCCTCATCGTCGTTTGTGTCTTGTTCCATGACTATGACTCTCCGAGAGGTATAGTTCCGGGACTGCGGATCTTCCACAATCTCTCCGCGATGTTGTGCTTCGGCTTTGTTGTGTATGTCATCCAGCGGTATATGGCACAGAGGGAAGCACTTGCCAAGACCGTTCAGCAGCAGCGGGATGACCTCCTCAAGGACGTGGAGCTGGCGGCTCAGGTCCAGCGCTTGTTTCTTCCCTCGGGCAAACCATCCATCGCTGGGCTCGAAATAGCCGGGATGATGCACCCCGCGCGCGGCGTAGGTGGCGATTACTACGACTATTTCCCCATCGACGCACACACCACGCAGATCATGATTGCCGACGTATCCGGAAAAGGTGTTCCCGCCGCCCTCTTGATGTCCGCCACGGCGGCGGCCCTGCGCCTTGAGGCGAACCATGATCGAAACATGCTCGATCAAGTCGTGCGCTTGAACACCGGTATCCACTCCGTGTCGGACGACGAACGATACGTCACCTTGCTGCTTGCGGAAATCGACACAAGCAAACGGATAATGCAATATGTGAACTGTGGCCACAATCCCGCGCTTTTGTTTCGACCAAACGCAGGCACGATTACGCACCTAGATTCGTCTTGTCCTCCGATCGGATTATCTCCAGAAGAAATGTGTGAACTGGCCTCCGTCGACCTTTTGGCCGGCGACGTGTTGGTTTTCTATACCGATGGCGTCACGGAGGCGGAGAACCAGGTTGGCGAAGAATTCGGCATGGAGCGCCTTTCCGCAACCGTGCGCCACGGTTCTTCGCTCTCCGCCGAGGACCTGATGACCAATATCTATAACGCTGCGGCAGATTTTTGCGGTGATAGCTTCGACGATGATGTGACCCTACTCGTCGTCAAATGCAATTTCGATGCCTCCCCGATTTTGAGTTCGTAAAAGCATTCCGGAATAGGCGTGTTCTGATATCCGCGTGACCCCGAACGCTGCAAAAGCCTCCTGTCCACATCGGTTCTTCCTTTTTCGAATGGCGCCTTCCATCCTGAAAGCCACACTGTCAGCGCGTTGACAATCATCCAATGTGCCGGACTCTTCGCTCCTCAGCCCTTTACGCCTGATTTCGGACTCTTCTTCCTAAGGCTCCTTGTTTTCAACCACTTCCCGAGACTCTAGCTCGCTCTTCGCAATGGCATCCAGCCTGCATCCTGTAGGGTCCGAAGCAACAAAATCAACTTGGGGGAAATCACATGCGAAAGTTTCTGACCTGTATGAGCTGTATCCTATTCGTTTTTGGACCGCTCTTCGCTGAAGTGGCGAGCGCGGCGGACCAAGCCAAAGATGACGACCGATTGAAGAATTGTGGAACGGTTTTGAAAGAGATTCTCGACGTTCCTGACAACATTCCGCAGGACCTACTCGACAAAGCAGATTGCGTCGTTGTTTTCCCCTCCGTCCTAAAGGCCGCATTCATCGTTGGCGGAAGCTACGGCCGCGGCGCCATGTCGTGCCGCAAGGGTGAAGACTTCCGGGGACCGTGGGGCGCTCCCACGATGATGGCTCTGGAGGGCGGCAGCTTCGGCCTTCAGATCGGTGGACAGGCCACGGATTTTGTCCTGCTCGTTATGAATGAAAGTGGCGCGAGGGGCATTCTCGCCAGCAAGGTCAAGCTGGGAGGCGACGCTTCCGCGGCCGCTGGCCCGGTCGGTCGCGATACTTCCGCTGAAACGGACGCGAGCATGCGTTCCGAGATCTTGAGCTACTCAAGGGCACGCGGCTTGTTTGCCGGAGTCTCCCTCGAAGGTTCCACAATTCGGCCTGACAACGGTGACAATGAACGCGTCTATGGCAGGAAGATTCCTGCGAGGGACATAGTTCTGTCCGGAAGAGTCCCCGTGCCCCCAGCGGCCCAGCAACTGGTCTCGACCCTGGATGCAAGGACCCCGAAGCACAAGTCGTAGAGCCTATTTGAACGTTGCAGTCCGGCCAGGCCGGACGGAATTGGGGATATAAACCATGATGTGGATTGTTAGGCTGGCGCTGAAAGAGCCGTACACGATTATCGTGCTCGCGATCTTGATCTTCCTCTTTGGGGCTCTGGCAATCGTTCACACGCCCACGGACATCTTTCCGGATATCAACATCCCGGTCGTCAGCATTATTTGGAACTACAACAGTATGGAACCGCAAGACTTGGCCGACAGGATCGTCACTATCACCGAGCGCAACCTCACCACCACGGTCGATAACATCGAGCACATAGAGTCCCAATCACTTTATGGTATCGCCGTGGTGAAAGTGTTCTTTCAACCCTCAGTGAGTATCGACAAGGCCATCGCTCAGATCACCTCAAACTCCCAAACGCAACTCAGACAGTTGCCCGCTGGCACCACGCCCCCTTTGATCATCAGCTATAGCGCCTCCACGGTCCCCATCCTCGAACTCGGGCTCTCCGGCCAGGGCACATCGGAGCAGGCCCTCAACGATTATGGTCTCATGACCATCCGCCCCCAGTTGGTGACGGTGCAAGGTGCCGCGGTCCCGTATCCATATGGCGGAAAGCAGCGCCAAGTACAAGTGGACCTAAATACTCAGGCCTTGCAGGCGAAAGGGCTCTCTCCGTTGGACGTGGTGACCGCTATTTCCGCTCAGAACCTGATTCTCCCAACGGGAACATCCAAAATCGGCACCAAGGAGTATGACGTCGACATCGCCAATGCGGCTCCTCAGACCATCGCACAACTCAATCGCATCCCGGTTAAAACGATTGGCAGCACGACCATATATATTAGTGATGTCGCTTGGGTGCGCGACGGCTTTCCGCCGCAAACGAACATTGTGCGTGTGAACGGCCAACGGTCCTCCCTCTTGACTGTCCAAAAGAACGGCAATACCTCGACCCTAAGCATCATTTCTGGAATCAACGCTCTGTTGCCGTTTATAAAAACGCTCGTGCCGCCGGAGCTGAATATTAAACCTTTGGCGGACCAATCCATCTTTGTTAAGGGCGCCATTAAAGGTGTGGTGACCGAAGCGTCCATCGCGGCGTGCCTTACGGGCCTAATGATTCTCATCTTTCTCGGCAGTTGGCGTAGTACGACGATCATTGTTGTTTCGATTCCTCTCGCCATTCTGACCTCCATCATCACTTTCAGTGCGCTCGGCGAAACCATCAACATCATGACCTTAGGTGGACTCGCCCTGGCCGTCGGAATTCTGGTGGATGACGCCACCGTCGAAATCGAGAACATCAATCGCAACCGTCAGGCGGAACCAGATAAGGACATGGATACGGTTGTCCTGGACAGCGCCGCGCAAATCGCTACACCCGCCTTTGTGGCCACCATTTCCATCTGCATCGTGTTTACTCCGATGTTTCTTCTCTCTGGGGTTGCGAAATTTCTGTTCGTTCCGCTCGGCGAGGCCGTGATCTTCGCCATGTTGGCCTCTTACCTCCTCTCGCGCACTGTTGTTCCGATGATGGCCAAGTATCTCTTGCGTCATGACACCCCGAACACCGCGGAATCCCGCAATCCATTCGTTCGAATGCAGGTTCGCTTTGAGGAAGCGTTTGAGCATCTTCGCGAGCATTACCACGGACTGCTGGGTCGTTGCCTTCATCATCGGCGCGCCTTCCTTATCGCTTTCTTTGCGGCTTGCGTGGCTTCTCTGGTTTTAATCGTGCCCTGGCTCGGCCAAGACTTCTTCCCCACCATCGACAGCGGCTCGTTCAATCTCCATATGCGCGCTCCAACGGGTTTACGCATCGAAGAGACCGCCCGTCTCTGTGATCTTGTCGAGCGCTCCATCCGGCAACAGCTTCCGCCAGGAGAAATTTCCAACATTATCGACAACATTGGACTGCCCTACAGCGGCATCAACACCTCCTACCTGAATACCGGAACCGTGGGCACCTCGGATGCCGATATCTTGGTGACATTCGCCGTTAACCATCACCAGACCGCTAAGTACGTTCACGACCTCCGCTTCAGCCTGGCAAAAGAATTTCCCGGCGTGACCTTTTCTTTCCTGCCTTCCGACATGGTTACGCAAATCCTGAATTTCGGCTTGCCGGCGCCCATCGACATTCAAGTGGTGGGGAACGATCTAGAGGGGAATCAAGTCTTCGCGGATGCCTTGCTGAACCAAGTGAAGTACGTATCGGGAATAGCCGACGCGCGCATCCAGCAGCCATTCGATGAACCCTACATCCACCTTTGGATGGACCGCACCAAGGCCCAAGAGATTGGCTACAATGGCACGAGCGTCGCGCAAAACGTTTTAATCTCGCTGGGTGGCAGCTTCCAGACCTCGCCAACCTACTGGCTCGACCCTAAGAATCGCAATAGCTACGACATCTCTACTCAGACCCCGCAGTATCGCGTCGACACCCTTCAGGATCTCGCGAACATGCCCATCACTGGACCATCTCCTGACGTCGCACCGGCCCTCCTTGCCAGCCTCGCTTCCATCCAGCGCGGAAGCGGCGCAGCGGTTGTCTCTCACTACAACATCAGGCCAGTCATCGATATCTTCGGAGCGGTGCAGGGCCGCGATCTGGGCGGCATTGCCGGCGACGTTACACGCATCATCGACCAAATGCGGCCGAAGCTGCCCCGCGGCTCGCAAGTTGTTCTTCGCGGCCAGGTTCAGACCATGCGCTCCTCGTATATCGGTCTTTTAACGGGGCTCGTCCTCGCGATTGTCCTGGTCTACCTCCTCATCGTGGTGAACTTTCAGTCTTGGCTGGACCCTTTCATCATTATTACTGCGCTGCCAGCAGCCCTCACGGGTATCGCTTGGTTCCTGTTCATCACGCACACCACGCTGAGCGTCCCGGCACTCACGGGCACGATCATGTGCATGGGGGTCGCCACCTCCAATAGCATCCTCGTGGTGCAATTTGCCAGGGAACAGATGGCAGAGGGCAAAGACCCCGTGGCCGCGGCTCTGCAGGCTGGGTTCACTCGCTTCCGCCCCGTGATTATGACTGCGCTGGCCATGATTATCGGCATGTTGCCGATGTCGCTCGGACTTGGAGATGGTGGCGAGCAGAACGCTCCCCTAGGCCGCGCGGTGATTGGTGGATTGCTCTTCGCCACGGTGTCCACATTGTTGTTCGTTCCAACGGTGTTCAGCATTCTCCATGGCCTGCGCCACCGGCCTGCCGAGGCTGCTCCTAAGTCCTGAGGAACTTTTTGAAGGAATTTTAAAGGTGATAGCAATGACGCAAGCGCAAACACAACAACACGTTCTCATGCAAGAACTGCATTCGCCGGCCACTCCTGATCGGCAACGGCGCTCGATACGAGGTTGGATCGCCGGAATTGTCGGTCTTCTTTTGTTCGTCGGGCTTTTGGTTTCCGGTATTCTTCAGCGCGTCCACACAAACGCCGGTCTGCGCGTGGAAACGGCGGATTTGGCGATCCCCAATGTTTCGGTAGTTGCGCCGAAGCGGGCCGCGCCATCGCAGGAAATTGTGCTGCCCGGAAATGTCCAACCTTTTATTTCTTCGCCGATCTTCGCCCGTACCAACGGTTATCTGGAACACTGGTATCTCGATATCGGGGCGCATGTGAAAAAGGGCCAGCTTCTGGCGGTAATTTCGTCTCCCGAAGTGGACCAACAACTGCAGCAAGCGAAAAGCAATCTGGCAACCGCACAAGCCAATCTGGAGCTCGCTTCCATTACCAAAGACCGCTATCAGGGACTGAAGAAAACCAACGCTGTGTCCCAGCAGGACGTCGACAATGCCGTGGGTACGTACAACGCAAATAATGCCATTGTTGACGCGGACCAGGCCGCCGTACAGCAGTACTCGGCGTTGGTGTCTTTCGAAAAAGTTTACGCGCCGTTTGACGGAGTGATCACCGCGCGCAACACTGATATCGGCGATCTGATCAACTCAGGCAGCACCGCCAATGTCAAAACTGATCTCTTCCACATCGCGCAGCCCGGCATGCTGCGCGTGTTTGTCAATGTACCTGAAGAGTATTCGCAGCAAACCAAGCCCGGCCTGACCGCGGAGTTGAAGTTAAACGAGTTTCCCGGACGAATGTTCGCAGGAAAACTGGTGCGCACCGCCGAGGCTATTAACTACACCACGCGCACGCTGCTGGTGGAAGTGGACGTGAATAACCCGTCCGGAGAATTGCTTTCCGGCGCTTACGCGGAAGTTCATTTCAAAGTGCCGGGGCAGGCTTCCACTTACATTTTGCCAGTCGACACTCTGCTCTTCCGCAAGGAAGGGCTGAACGTCGCCGTTGTAGAGGACGGGAAAGCGAAACTGGTGCCGGTAACTCCCGGTCGCGACTTTGGTGATTCCATCGAAATCGTTTCCGGTCTGCACGGCAACGAATCCGTCATTACGAGCCCACCCGATTCCATCGTGACTGGCGAAACCGTGAAGGTCACAACACCACAGGCCACAGCGCCACAGGCAGCACCCACGCCAGACGCAGGAGCGAAAAAGTGAATTCTCTCTCCGCCGCACGAATCCAAGACAGACTCCGCAGCCGCATCGCGGGCAGTACCTGTGCGTTGAGCATGCTATTACTTGCAGGTTGCACGGTTGGGCCGAAATACCAGCGCCCTGCGGCGGAAGTTCCGCCAGTTTATAAAGAGGTGGGCGATTGGAAACCTGCCCAGCCTAATGACCAGAATTTCGCCGCCAACTGGTGGGAAATTTTTCAGGATTCTCAACTCAATGACCTCGAAGCGCAGGTTAACGTCTCCAACCAAAACCTGAAAGCGGCGGAGGCGCAATATACGCAAGCTCGTGCGCTTGTTCGTTATCAACGCGCCGATTTCTTTCCCACGATCACCGCGGGCGCGAGTGCAAACCGTAACCAATTTTCCAAAAATCGCCAACCCCACAGCCCGCAATTCAATGGCGTGAGCTTCACCGACCTACAAATTCCTTTCGAGTTGTCTTACCAAGTTGACGTTTGGGGTCGCGTGCGCCGCACCGTCGAATCTTATCGCGAGCAAGCGCAGGCCAGCGCAGCCGACTTAGCAGCGGTGAACCTATCCATGCACGCGCAGCTGGCTTTGGACTACTTCCAGGCGCGCACCCTCGATGCCGAGGAGCAACTTCTGAACTCGACCGTTACGGAGTACGAACAGGCCTTGCAATTGATCGAGAACAGATTTGCAGGAGGGCTTGCTTCCGATCTGGAGGTCGAGCAAGCTCGAACGCAACTTGAAACAACTCGCGCGCAGGCAATCGACGTTGGAGTTGCCCGCGCCCAGTATGAGCACGCGGTAGCGGTTCTGGTAGGGAAGCCTCCCGCATCGTTCAGTCTCCCTCCTCTTCCTCTCACGGCGCCGCCTCCTCCCATTCCAGTGGGACTACCCTCGGACTTGCTCGAGCGGCGACCTGACATCGCAGCTGCCGAGCGACTCATGGCTTCCGCGAACGCGCAGATTGGCGTCGCCAAGGCCGCCTATTATCCGCTAGTCAATTTGGCCGCTGCTGGAGGTTTCGAAAGTGGCTCCATCACAACGTTGCTCTCCGGCCCAAGTATTTTGTGGTCGGTTGGTCCATCGGCGGTGGTTACTCTCCTGGATTTCGGAAAACGCCGGGCTGCCTCAGACCAGGCCGTCGCTGCTTACGATCAGGCCGTCGCTAACTATAGGCAAACTGTGCTGACCGGTTTTCAACAAGTCGAGGACAATGTCGCGGCGCTTCGGATTTTGGAGCACGAAGCTCAAGTACAAAACGCGGCGGTCGACGCTGCCCAAAAATACCTCACACTTGCCAATACTCGTTATACGGGCGGGGTCACCAGCTACCTGGAAGTGACCACCGCTCAGAGCGCGGCTCTCTCCGACGAAGTTACTGCGGTCAATATTCTCGGCCGCCGCATGGTCGATGCCGTCACGCTTGTCCAGGCGCTTGGCGGCGGATGGGATCGTTCCTCCTTGCCGGCACGCCCTGAGTGCTGCGGTAAATTGACGACGAGCTCAAGGTAATTCTTCTTCTGCGCCCACCCACATGCCCCTCCGAAGCAGACTGTCTCAAAAGTGCACAGACTGAAGTCTGTGCCACGACGAAATTGGCGATGACAGACCCCCACCCCGGGTGTTTTCTGTAAGAGTGGCAAATAAAGGACTTATGCTTGACGAGGCTCGTAAGAGTGGCAGGCACAGGACTTAAAGTGGCTGAGTTTTCAGTGAGTTGCGAGTCGGCTGTAAGAGTGGCAGGGAAAGGACTTAGAGAGGGGGAGTTGACAGTCGACAGTTTAAAGTTGAAAGGATAGAAATCTGGAGGGGTAAAAGTGTAACCGGTGAGTGTGCGGATACGAGAAAGGCGAAAAGCAGATCCTTCGCTACGCTCAGGATGACAGAGGTTGGAGGTGGAGGGATGGAGGAGCGGGGAGCGACTCGTTGGTGAGGTGGATTGCGAGGAGAACATGGGGAATGGTAGCACGGGATTGGCGAGGAGGTAAAGTATTTTACAGGGAATGGTCGAAAATGAGGGTTGAATGGTGGTTTTGAGAGGGCGAACGGCGAGGGGCCTGTGGGTGTAGAATGCAAATCTTGGAACCATGAGAAGGGCATTTGTCATCTAAGGATTGAGGAGACTTGGAACCGAGGGTAGCGCTATGAAGAAAGCCATGTTATTTCGAGTCGTTATTGTTCTTGCTGCGATGATTGCGCTCAGTTGCGTGCCGCAGTCGGCGCTGGCCCAGCGCGGAGGAGGTCACGGAGGGGGAGGAGGATTCCACGGCGGAGGCGGAGGATTTCATGGAGGTGGCGGAGGATTCCACGGAGGCGGAGGGGGAGCGTTTCGCGGAGGCGGAGGCTTCTCCGGGGGAGGCCGGACTGGGTTCGTGGGCGGACGCTCGTTCGGCGGATTTCGTGGAGGCGGCTTCAATAGAGGTCGCGGTGGTTTCGGCTGGGGTGGCCGGGGCTTCGGCTGGGGTGGAAGGTATTGGGGCGGAGGATACGGGTACGGATGGGGCTGGGGATTTGGCTTCGGGTGGCCGTATTGGGGTTGGGGAGGGAGCTATCCGTATGGCTACTACTACGGCCCCGGGTATTATGGGTATAGCCCTTATTATTCTTATCCGTATTACGGTCCTTCGGACGATCCTGCGGGCTATCCGGATCCTAACAATGGGAACGACGATCCTTCGAATCCCAATGCACGGCCGCAGCCTAACCAGAACGGACCTGCAAGATCCTGGAGACCACCGGTACCGGGAGGTGGAGCGGATCCAAACTACCCAAACAACGGCGCCGCGGCCGCTGCGCCGCGTGGGCCGGTTCTCTCCGTTGACAGGATGAGCGTGACGCCGGCCAGTTACCGAGCCTCCAGTTCGAGCCCGGTACATTCAACCACAGAGCGGGCCACCATAGAGCGGGCCACTGCACAGGCGGATGCGCCGCTTCGACCGGAAGTGCAGAGAGCATTGCAAAGATTGCGCGAGATGCCGCCGTTTGCTCGAGAGCGAGAAATCGAAACCGGCCGCTACCGTCAGTTTTCTCCCGAGGAGAAGCAAATTCTAAGAAATGGCGAGTAAGCGATAACGAACAGAAGAGGAACAACCCGCGCGCAACGAGAAGGTGTGTCGGTGCATAGCGATTTTTCCGCGCATTAGACGTTGCCCCTCCCTCCCGGCATTTTTTTGTCGCCGCGGGCAAATCAATGTGGTAGGACTGTAATCAGCCCCTGCCCTCAACTCAGCCCGAAAATCAACTGAGGAGATTCGCAAATGAAGATCGAAAGAATCTTGGGAGGATTGATGTCGTTGGGCATGGTTGCGGCGCTGGCCGTACCCTTGGCTCTAGCGAAACCACAAGAAGCAGCAGCGCCCCAAACCGCAGGCAAGGAAAAGGGGATGCACGACAGACTGCAGGCCGCAGTAGAGAGCTTGAATCTCACTGACGACCAGAAAGCAAAGGTGAAGGATATCTTTGCGGATGCCAAGACTAGGCATCAGGCGGTGTCCAACGATACGTCGCTCAGTGATGACCAGAAAAAGGCGAAGATGAAGGAGCTCCACGAAGGAACGATGGCCAAGCTCAACGGGGTGCTGACCCCTGATCAACAGGCCGAGTTGAAGAGCAAGATGGAAGCTGGGAAGGCCAAAGCGCCGACGCAGCCCTGACGGCTGGTTTTCAAACGTTCGGTGATACACTTCGTTCGGGAAGACGGACGAATCCATGAAACCACCATCGAACGTCAAGACGCCAGCGCAATACATCGCCTCACTCCCCGCCGATCGTGCGAAGACGATCGCGACGGTGCGCGCACTCGTGAACAAGCACATTCCGCGCGGCTACGATGAGTGCCTCGTCTGGGGCACGATCGGCTGGACGATCCCCCTGTCTCGATATCCAGACACTTACAACAAGCAGCCGATCTGCTACGTCGCGATCTCGTCGCAGAAGAATTACTGCTCGCTCTACCTGATGGGCGCGTTTTGGAGTGCGAGTCAGCTCGAGCAGCTGAAGGCGGCGTTCAAGGCGGCAGGGAAGAAGCTCGACATGGGGAAGTGTTGCGTTCATTTCGAGTCGCCGGACGATTTGCCGCTC
>DATHPO010000046.1:0-18973 GCA_035483835.1 Terriglobales bacterium | reverse complement strand
CTGGTGAACGATCGAATTCACGTTTTGAATCCGCCCAAGGACAATCTGATCTGCGATGCCGCGAAGGTCGAGGAAATTCTGGGTGTGCCTCCCGAGCGCGTGATCGATGTCATGGCCCTGCGCGGCGATTCCATCGACAATATTCCCGGAGCCCCGGGCATAGGCGACAAGGGTTCGGTTGAACTCATCAGGCGATTTGGTTCGGTCGAGCAAGCGCTCGATCGCGCTGCGGAAGTCGAGAAGAAGACCTATCGCGAATCGCTGCAGAACAATCGGGACAACATAATGTTGAGTAAGAAGTTGGTGACGATTGATTGCAATGTCCCGATCGAGCTCGACTTGAATGCGATGAAGGTGGGCGAACCGGAGGTAGAAGCGCTACGGGCGCTCTTTACCGAGTTGGAGTTTAGTTCACTGTTAAAGGAGTTGCTCCCGGTCGTCGAAGTGAATGAGTCGCATTACACCGAAGCAAAATCGGCCGCCGACGTAGAAGCGGTGCTGAAGTCCGTTTCATCGGCAGGCGTGCTGGCGGTCGCGGTGGAAGCAGAATCAGAAGTTGCCGAAGAGGAGACTGAAGAGGAAGAATCGGGAACTGGCATGTTGGCGCTCACTTCTGAGCCTTTGACAATGGAGCGCCCGCGGGATATCGCAATTTCGCCGAGGCACGGCGTAGCCGTCACGGTCAGCTCCGAGGCAGAAGAAGCCACGTCGAAGCTGAAGGATGCTCTGATGGACGAAAGCCTGTCCAAAGCCATTCATGATTACAAATCGGCAACACACGTGCTCGAGGGTCAAGGCACCACTCTGGCAGGCGTAGATCATGACTCCATGCTGTATTCCTACCTGCTCGACCCGACCTACTCCTCGCATCGCTTAGCCGATGTGGCATTGCGGCGCTTCAACCTCAAACTCAGCGGGACGCTGCCGGAAGCGGCCGACATCACAGGCCGGCTCGCAACCGCGCTGCGACGGGAAGTGGAAGAAGCCGGGCTCCTCAAGCTGTACGAAGAAATCGATCTACCCTTGGTGCCGGTGCTGGCGCGCATGGAGCATGCAGGAGTCAAGATCGATCGTGCGGCTCTGGCCGAGATGTCGTCGCGGTTGGAACGCGAGATCGACGCCAAGGCGAAAGAGATTTACCAGCGCGCTGGGATTGAGTTCAACATCAGTTCACCCAAGCAGTTAGGCGACGTTCTGTTCAACAAGTTGAATCTGCCCAAGCCCGTGAAGTACGGCAAAGGGAAAACAATTTCGACCGCCGTCGACGTGCTGGAGGGATTGGCCGAGAGCCATGATGTGCCACGGATGGTGCTCGAATACCGGCAACTGACCAAACTCAAATCGACTTACGTCGATGCGTTGCCTGCCCTGCTGAAACCTACGAGTGGCCGGTTGCACACGACTTTCGGGCAGACCGGCACGGCAACGGGAAGACTATCGTCGGCCAACCCGAATCTGCAGAACATTCCAATTCGCACCGAGTTAGGCCGCGAGATCCGTGCGGCGTTTACAGCTGAGCCAGGTCACGTGCTGCTGGCGGCGGATTATTCGCAGATCGAGTTGCGCTTGCTGGCACACTTTTCGAAGGACTCGCTGCTGGTTGAAGCATATCGTCGTGGCGATGACATACACACGCTCACCGCGTCTCAAGTGTTTGGTGTGCCGCCGCTGATGGTTACGCCTGATCATCGCCGGCAAGCGAAAGTTGTGAATTTTGGAATCGTCTACGGATTGTCGGCATTCGGACTCTCACAAAATTTGGGGATCGAGCCCAGCGAGGCCAAGCAGTTCATCAACGCCTATTTTGAAAGATACGGCGGCGTGCGCGCATTCATCGACCGAACTCTGGATGAAGCCCGGCGCGAGGGCAAGGTCAAAACCCTGTTCGGGCGCGTGCGGCCCATCCCGGACATCAACAGCAAGAACGCGAACCTGCGCGGATTCGCCGAGCGCACCGCAGTCAATACGCCTCTGCAAGGAACGGCGGCGGACTTGATCAAGATTGCCATGATTCGCATTGACGCGGCGCTTCGGGAGCGCGGACTGAAATCAAGAATGACGCTGCAGGTGCATGACGAGCTGGTGTTTGAGGTTCCGGAAGCTGAAATCGAAGCGATGCGAACTCTGGTGCGGGAGCAGATGGAAGAAGTTCATCCGCTAATCGTGCCTCTACTGGTGGAAATTGGAGTTGGGTCGAACTGGCGAGACCTGGAATAACTTCTTGCGAATAACTTCTTCACCACAGAGACACAGAGTTACAGAGAGAAAGCAAATTCAGGATTGATTGCTGTCTGATTCGCGTTGGGCGGCTTCCCGCAGCAATCGTCGGTCTCGCGAGGTGGCGATTCTTCTAGCTCTGATCAGCCTTCGTACGCCAAACCAGTAGAAGAATCCGGCCAGCGTTCCGATCACCGCGAGCAGAAGGAGCAAATTCCATATCGCAGCGGCATTGGACAAAAACATTTTCATAGACGACTGCCGAGCTTTGCTCGGATTGGACGGCGAGGCGCCCCGTCCCTACACGATCAAATCAGGTTCCCAGCGCGTTCTTGATCGCACCGGCAATATTCCCCGCCAACGTCCGCATTTTTTCTTCGGACTCCGCTTCCACCATGACCCGCGCGAGCGCTTCGGTGCCTGAGTACCGGACGACCACGCGTCCGTTGCCATTCAGTTCGCTTTCTGCCGCTTCGATCGTACGTTGAATTTCAGGCACCTGGGCGAACGCTATCTTTTCTCGGACCCGAATATTCTGAATGATCTGCGGAAAGACCTTGAGACCCTCGATCAAATCTGCCAGAGGCTTGCCAGTTCGGGCCATGATTTCCATTACCCGCAGAGCGGTGAGAAGGCCATCTCCCGTGGTTGCTTCTCCGTCACGGAAAATGATGTGGCCGGACTGCTCGCCGCCGAGAATCGCGCCGGTCTTGAGCATCTCCTCGAGTACGTACTTGTCTCCGACATTGGCGCGGAGCATGCGGACGCCCGCTTTGCGCAGCGCGATTTCCAAACCCATGTTCGACATCGTCGTGGCAACAATCGTGGAACCGGTAAGAACGCCACGGGATTGCATGTCGCGCGCAACCAGCAAAAGTACGCCGTCGCCATTCACTACTCGGCCATTCACGTCGCTGAACAGGGCGCGATCGGCGTCCCCGTCAAAGGTGACGCCCAAATCGAATTGACCCTTCTGCCCAGCGATGGCTCGACCCAGCGTTTCCGGATGCAAGGCGCCGCATTGATCGTTGATATTTTGCCCGTCCGGAGAAGCGCTCAGATAAGTTGCCTGAAGGCCGCAAGCACGAAAAAGTTCAGGAGCCTCAGCCGTGGCCGCGCCGTTGGCGCAATCCACCAGAACTCTGATCCGGCTCAGGTCCGTCTTCAGGCCTTGCTTCAGCCATTCGACGTACGCATGACGAAGGCTCGTCTCCCCAGGCAAGCTGGGAGCGGGCTTCACCGACACCGGCAAGTGGTCTTCGGGATTCTGCAGCAGAGTGAAAATTTCCTGCTCGATGGCAAGTTCATGCGAGTCGGGCAACTTGTATCCATCGCCCGAGAAAACTTTGATGCCATTGTCAGTCCAGGGATTGTGCGACGCCGAGATCACAACCCCGGCAGCATGGTTGCGGGAACGCGCGAGGTAGGCCACCCCCGGAGTCGTAATCACACCGGCGCTATGGACTCTGCAGCCGCTGGAAACCAGCCCTAGCAACACGCGGTCCGCGATCCATGAGCTCGATTCTCGCGTGTCCTGTCCGATCACAACGCTGGCGTTCGGAACAGTGCGAATCAGATCATGACCGAGCGCACGGCCTATGAGGTAGGTACCTTCCAAAGTTAAGGGGAACTCGCCGGCTACGCCGCGAATGCCATCGGTTCCGAACAACTGTCGTGTCTGAGATGTCATTCTGGTTTTACAGTCGAAGTGCTTCCGCCTGTGAGTGGAACTTTCTGCATGATAACCGTTACTCGCACCGGGTCCGGACTCGCCACCTGGATCAGGGGGTCGGAGACGTAAGCGTGCCGGGAGAAGGTCGCATGATCGATTGCCCCGCTAACGTCCACCGGGTCAGTGATCGCCGCCTCGACCGCTTCCACGTGCTTCTTGGGCCCGCTAATGGTGATGTTCGGAGGATCCACCACGATCCGGCCGATGCTGTAGCCGGGAGCGAATGTGCCTGCGACGCGCGGCTGCACCGGAATTTGCCGAGTGAGCCGGGTATCGAAAGTAAGATGGACCTGGCTAGGCACCACCTGAACAACTTCGAGCTCGGAAGGCTCATGAATCTGTTGTGCGGTTAAATCAAACGTGCGCTCGCCGGGCCTCAGGCCGTTGAGTTCGATTTCCGCATAAACGTCGGAAGGCTGAAGGCGGCGAACCACTCGCTCCGGACCGCGAAGCCGGATTTGGGCTCGGGGGATGTTGTCTGAACTGATCTCCAGATTTTGCGGAATATTGTGGAACTCGATGGCGACATCGACCGCGACTTCGGCTACGGGATCGCGTGCCACGGCAAGCCAGACGCCCACGGCGAGGGCGAGTGAGATCAGCTTCAGACCTAGATTGTGAAACACATAGCGTTGCAGGAAGTCGCGCATGGGCTAGCGATCCGCCCGCTGATTCATGCGGGAGTCATTCAGACGCGACTCGCTCAGGCGCGCATCGTTTAAACGGGAATCGTTGATCCGCGAATCGTCCGATACTTCGCTGTCGTTCGAAATCGGCGTGGGCAGCGTAGACGGAGGCACGTAGCGACGGAGTAATTCTCCGAGACGATCGCGCAGTTGGTCGACACTCAGATCACGTTCAATCTTGCCCGAAACTGCCAGGCTGATGCTGCCGGTCTCCTCGGAAACGATTACGGCAATGGCATCGGTTTCCTCAGTTACTCCAATGCCCGCGCGATGCCGCGTTCCCAGTTGCGTGGAAAGCACCGGGTTCATGGAGAGCGGCAAAAAGCATGCGGCAGCGGCAATGCGGTCATTCTGCACGATTACAGCGCCGTCGTGCAGAGGAGCGCTCGGCCGAAAGATTGTTGCCAGCAAATCGTAGGAGAGCCGCGCGTCGAGTGGAACCCCGCTCTCGATGTAGGTGCGCAAACCAATCTCGCGTTCGATGACGATCAGAGCTCCCGTCTGGTTCTGGCAAAACAAGTTAGCGGCCAGCACAATATCGTCGTAAGCGTCTGCCTCCGAACCCGTCGTGCGACTCAGCGTAAGCCCCCGCCCCAGCCTTGCCAGCCCTTGCCGGATCTCCGCTGCGAAAACCACGATCAAGGCGAACACGGTGTAGGGAAGCAACGTACTGATGAGCCAGTTCAGCGCGGCCAGGTTGCCCAGCCGGGACAAATAGAAAACAAGCCCCAACCCCGCCACACCCACAACCATCAAGGAGGCGCGGGTACCCTTGATCAGGGCAAGAAATTCATAAATGATAATTGCGACCAGCAGAATATCGATGATCGAGATCACCGACAGATGTGGCCACGGTGCTGAAAACTGAGTCACTCACGGCCCCTTTCAAAGTGGTATCCGCCCGGCCCGAAAACTCTCCCCCACTGTCATTCCGAGCGTCGCGAGGAATCTGCACTTCGTGGCTCCGAAACAAATCCCGATTCCTCGCTGCGCTCGGAATAACCTGGCTTCATTGTAATCCAGGATTGATCGATACAAAGCTCACAAGCGTAAGGAGAAAACCAGCGCTTAGGCTGGCGCCTTGGCTGATACTTCGATCTGCATACCCTCCGCGGCGGCCCGCAGGCGGGGATAGTAATCGCGTGCTTCCTTGACCACTTTGTCGATGCACGCATCGTCATGATCGGGATCGTGATGGAAGAGCACTAATTCCTTCGCACCGCTTTCTATGACCACGTTGATCGCTTCGCGCCAATGACTGTGGCCCCAGCCTTGTTTGCGGGCGTATTCCTCGGGAAGATATTGGGCGTCATAAATCAGGACGTCCGCGCCGGCCGCGAGTTTGCGCACGTTCTTGTCAAACAGCGCGTCCCCGGGCTCATTGTCGGTGGCATAGACCATCACGCCTTCTTCGGTTTCCAGGCGGAAACCCATGCAGCCCTGGGGATGGTTTAGCCAGAGGGTCTGCAAGGTTACGTCGCCCAACTGGATGCGGCCCTCGTCTAAGTCGTAAAAATTCTGATGAGCCTGCATTTCGGTGAGCCCTACGGGGAAATAGGGCGCAGCCATCTGCTCCTCGAGCACCCGCTTCAGGCTGCGCGTCCGGCTTGAACAATGAAACTGGAAACGGTTCTCGCGGTTGTCATACAGCGGACCGAAGAATGGGATTCCCTGAATGTGATCCCAGTGGAAATGGGAGACGAACACGTGAGCAGAGACCGGATGACCGTTGAACTCGTGCCGGAGGGATTGTCCCAACACGCGGAAGCCGGTGCCGCAGTCGAAAATATACAAGCTGTCCCCGACGCGCACTTCCACGCAGGAAGTATTGCCCCCATAGCGCATATTTTCGGGCTGAGGAGCAGGTGTCGATCCGCGAACTCCCCAGAACTTAATACGCATAGTCCCCCGTGCTGGCTAAACAGCCATCTTCCGCCCCGCCGTCGAATCCGTCAATTCATTCGGTGGTTACAGGGGGCACCTGCTCCTGCCCTTTATAATGGCAGACGCGATTCCACTTGAAAGGATCTAAGCGGCTAACGCTTGCTGCGCCCCGATTACAAGGAGTTTTCGCGCCTCGCCCGCGAGTCCACGCTGGTGCCGGTGGTCAAGTCGGTCACAGCCGACCAGCTGACGCCCGTCTCTGCTTTCCTCGCAATAGCGGCCAGCGAACCTGATGCTTTTTTGCTGGAGTCCGTGGAGCGCGGAGAGCAAATCGGGCGCTACACGTTCCTGGGAGCGCGTCCTTATTTGCAAGTGCGAGCCCGCGGAGAGGACGTCGTGCTGCAGCGCGGAAAGACTTGCGAAAATCGCAAGGGCAACGTGTTACCCGTGTTGAAAGAGCTGCTCCGGCATCATCGCCCCGCGAAGATTCCCGGCTTGCCTCCATTTACCGCCGGCGCCGTTGGTTATTTTGCCTATGATGCCGTCCGCCAATTGGAGAAACTTGGCGAGCACGCAAAGGATGATCTTGCTCTGCCTGATTGTGTGTTGATGTTCTTCGATCGGCTCCTGGCTTTCGATCACCTGCACCATCAGATTCATATCATCGCCACTGCCGATGTTTCCCGCGAGAGCCCGCGACGGGCTTATGATCGCGCAGTTGCTGACATCGCAATCCTCGAAAAGAAGCTGGCCGCCGGTTTGCGTCCGGCTCATTGGCATAAGTCGCCGCGATCCGGCAAAGCCAAGATGAAGGTTCATGCTGGAACCAGCCGCAGCCGTTTCATGAAGTCCGTGGAGCGCGCCAAAGAGTACATTGCGGCCGGTGACATTTTCCAGGTTGTGCTCTCGCAAAGACTGGACTTTTCTCCCGAAGTTGCGCCGTTCGATATCTACCGCGCCTTGCGAACGGTGAACCCCTCGCCTTACTTGTATTTTCTTCGCATGGGCGACATTCACGTTCTGGGGTCGTCCCCGGAGATGCTGGTGCGCGTGACCGGAAGCAGGCTGGAATACCGCCCGATTGCTGGAACCCATCCGCGCGGCCGCGACGAAGCCGAAGACGCGCGCCTCGAAAAAGAAATGCTGGCCGACGAGAAAGAACGCGCCGAACACGTCATGCTGGTCGACCTGGGCCGCAACGATCTGGGACGGGTCAGCGAATACGGTTCGGTGAAGGTGCGCGATCTGATGTACGTCGAGCGTTACTCGCACGTCATGCACATCGTCTCCGCGCTCGAAGGAAAATTGCGCGAAGGAATGGACGCTCTCGATGCCTTCGCCGCATGCTTTCCTGCAGGCACACTCAGCGGAGCGCCGAAAGTGCGCGCCATGCAGATCATCGAAGAACTCGAACCCGTGCGCCGCGGAGTCTATGGAGGATCCGTGCTCTACGCCGATTTCGCGGGCAATCTCGACTCCTGCATCGCGATCCGCACCATGCTCATGCAGGGCAAGCGCGCGTATTTGCAGGCAGGAGCAGGCATCGTCGCCGACTCCGATCCCGCCAGCGAGTTTCAGGAGAGCATGAATAAGGCCCAAGCGGTGCTGAGAGCGGTGGAATCGGCGCGAAACGGTGGATAGGCGGGCAGACTATCCACATTCTCCTTTCTTTAAACCAAACCGAGGGTGCCCCACCTTTTGCGTTGTATACAAAGATGTGAGCCACTCTTCGGGCTGCCCGGAACCTCACCTTTGACTAGTTTGTGTAATCGGAGATATTTCAATAGTTACTCCATGGGTTGGCAGAGAACGGGCGCGGGTGTAGACTTCTCGCTGCTGTTTGAAGGCCGAGAATTCGGGTGTATTGCGGAGCGGTCTTGATTTCAGATGAAAATCTCCGTTTCTCTTCATTCAAGAGATTGTGCATTCCCTTCCGATCGCATTCGAACATCAAATTTGAATGTCTGGGGGTGATTCCGATGAAAGACGAGAGGTTCTCTCGCTGCGTAAAGCCATTTGCGATTTCTTTTGTCATGTTGATGTTGGCGGGCAATCTCGCTGCGTGGCCGAAGGAGGCGGTGCTCCACCACTTTGGCTCCGGCACCGACGGCGCTGCGCCTTATGGTCGCGTGATCTCCGATGCGGCAGGCAATCTGTATGGGACGACCGCGTTGGGGGGCGCGTCCGGCGCAGGCATCGCTTTTGAGCTAACGAACCCTCAAGCGCCCGGAGGCTGGACCGAAACCATCCTCTACACGTTCTCTGGCGGCAGCGATGGCTCTCAACCCTACGGCGGCCTGATCTTCGACTCGGCAGGAAACCTATATGGCACCACCTACCGTGGCGGCGCCTCCGATGCTGGCACGGTCTATGAATTGACGCCCGGAAAGGGCGGTGTCTGGACCGAAAACGTAATCTACAGTTTCGCCGGAGGCACTGACGGACTGGGACCTCAGAGTGACCTGAATTTCGACCAAGCCGGTAATCTCTACGGCACGACCAACAACGGCGGTTCGCCGGGGAACGGGATCGTTTTCGAACTGATGCCCGGGCAAGGAGGTACCTGGACTGAGACTGTTCTCCACCGTTTCATGACCAACGAGGGAACCAGTCCCCGAGCGGCGGTGATCTTTGACAAGAACGGATCGCTCTACGGCACGCTCGCGAACGACGGCGCGTTCGGCGCAGGGGCAGTTTTCCGGCTCAAGCCCGCAGCGGGCGGTGCCTGGACTGAGGAAACGCTTTACACATTTACTGGCGGCACTGACGGCTTTGGTCCGTTGTGCCGCCTGATACTGCTCCGGGGCAAGCTATATGGCACTACGGTGATCGGGGGCGGGTCCGGTGTTGGCACCGTCTTCGAGTTGAGTCCTCCAGCCAATCACCAGGGAGCCTGGACGCTGAACGTCCTTCATACCTTCGCATGCGGCAGCGATGGGTGTTTTCCCTGGGCAGGCCTGACTATGGACCCAAAGGGCACATTCTATGGCACAACACAGTTTGGTGGCCTTCCGTCAAATGGTGGTACAGTTTTCGCGCTGAAACAAGAGGGCGGAATCTGGTTCGAGGGCGTGGTTTTCAGCTTCAAGAACAGCAACGACCAACTGGCCGCCGGCGCTGTGCTCCTTGGCAAGGGTGGCACGCTATACGGCACCACCATTGGCAGCGGAATGAATGCGGGCGCGGTTTTCAAAATCCGACCGTGATGATGCTCGATATCGAAGCTTGAGCATCCAGTTCTCGCCATTGCGATCGAATCGAGTTTCACGCTCGTGCAAAGTAAGTGGTGTTCCTTCCGCGCCTACAAGCTACACGACCTGAGCACCCGGACGCCACGCTAACTGTTGGAATCAGGCCATTACACGTTTTGACCGCGACGGCGCAGCAACCGCCGACTCTTCCCGTCTCCATATAGACAGTCTGGGTGATCCGAGCGACAGTACGCCAAGGGTGGCGGGCTCGGGAGTCGGCACGGTCAGCGCTGTGTTCGATTCTTCAACGCCGGCATCGTCGGGCCCTTTCGTGGTTTGGCGTTCCAGGGTCGCTGTCGTCGCTTGGGCCTCACGCTTCGTCGGGTCGACCGTGGATTTTGCAGGAGGGCCTTTGGTTTCGCGGGTACGGCGCGAAACAGGAAGGATGCTTTCTTGTAGCCGCAAACTACAGTGGAATCAGATCTTCAGGAAATTTTCGATCAGTTTCTTTCCCTCGCCCGTCAAGACGCTTTCGGGATGGAATTGCACGCCTTCTACCGGAAACCGTTTATGTCTCAGGCCCATAATTACGCGAGATCCGCCATTTTCCGCGGCGTAGGCGCTGATTTCCAGATCTTTGGGCAAGCTTTTTTCTTCGACGATCAGGGAGTGATAGCGCGTGGCGGTCATTGGTGAGCGCAGGCCCTTGAAGATCGTTCGGCCATCGTGTTGGACTTCGCTGGTTTTGCCGTGCATCAGTTTGGGGGCGCGTACGATTTCGCCGCCGAAGGCTGCGCCGATGGCTTGATGTCCCAAGCACACTCCCAGAACTGGAACCTTGCCGGCAAAATGGCGGACTAGTTCAATGCTGATTCCGGCCTCTTGCGGCGTGCATGGTCCGGGCGAAAGCAGGATGCGCTCCGGGTTCATGGCTTCTACCTCTGCCACGCTTACCTGGTCATTGCGGCTAACTACAACCTCGGTTCCGAGTTCGCCCAGATACTGGACCAGGTTGTAGGTGAATGAATCGTAGTTGTCGAGGACGAAGACCATGTCTTTATTCTAGGCCCTTTGATGTTTGCTGCTTGGGATGGTCTGAATAAGTCATGTCGCTGATATCGGATACGACCCCGGCGGCGACCCTCAGCGGCCGAATCCGCATATTAGCGGGTTGCGAGCGGCGCGGCTGAAGGCCGCGCCCTTTCAAAGCGAAGCAGGACGAACTCAGCAGAGTTTACCCTAGAACGATCGCGGCGGATAGCCAGTCAACGACTCGAGGTTTTGACTATTTGGATCTTTAGCCGGGGACTGTGCAGTTTCCTTCAGCGTGCACTTCTTGCCGGTGGAGGTTACCTCCACGATGCCAATCGAGGAGGCTGAGCCCTCTTCGGCAAGCCACAGCACCGCGCCTGTTCCCGTGGTGTCCTCCGTGGTCACTCCGGTGTTCGTGAACCAGGTGGAATTGAAGTCTTTGAGCACGGGAGATATGCAACCGTAAGAAACTTTACCTGTTTTCTTGTCAAAAAACAGAGCGGTGATCTGGCCAGATTGATTGTTGCTCACGTAGATCAGACTCTCGTCCGGGCTGATCCACATGTTGTTGGAGTTTTTCCCCGAGCCGAGACTGTCGTAGTCGACGGTGGGCTTGAGCTTGCCGGAAGATATGTTCGAGACTTCAACCTGCGTGGTAAGCGACGCGTCGCTGAAGACGGCGAAATGCCCATCCTGGGTGATGTTCACGTCAGCCGCGTTGATGTCGTGGTATTTGTTGAAGCCACTTGTGTACTGCTCATCGTTGTTCGGGACCGGTACACCGCCTGCTGTGTTGAAGGACTCGATGGAACCGTCGGTATAGGTCACAACCAGAATGGTGCCATGTGCCGCCATGCCGTCGATTTGTCCACCAGTCAATCCGACAGCGGATGCATCGCCGAGAAACGTGAGGGCGCAATCAGCTTGAATAGTAAACGCGCCGATCGTTCCCGAGGTTATAAAAGATGCATACAGGTGCTTGCCCCTTGTGGCCAGTCCGAGGCCATTCCGCTCGCTGTTGTCGGCGGCCGAGCCCTGATAGTTGCCCACGACCTTCAGTGATTTATAGTCGATGGCGGCGATATCGTTGGAGTTGGCGTCGGCAACAAAGAAGCATTCCGTGGTGCCGACGCGGGCGAGGGCCTGCCGGACAGTGCCATAAGTGCCGCCGCCCAGCCCCTGGCCGCCGGTCTGGATGACTTTCACGGGAGCGAGCTTTGGGTTGGCCGGGATGCCCTTGACCAGGAATACAGTCGCCGTGTTTGGTCCGTTGACATCGTCATTGGTCAGCACGTAATGCTTGGTCGCAGCATGAAGGTTGCCCACTCCCCACCCGACACTGACGGTGGCGATTGCCACCAACAACCATCTTCGTAACCAGCTTTTCACTTTGGTCTCCTTACGTCGCCTGGGGTCCGGAACACGCTGGAAGCAAGGCTGGCAGCCAGTTTCCCAGTTTGTAGCGGAGGATGACAGTAGTACAGCGGGCGGAGGTCTGTCAATGCGCGTCCGAACCCGAACTACAGTCTTGACACGGTTCACGCAAACCGCCATGCTTTACAGGCTTTACTGGAGGGCTCATGGCCGAGGCCGAACAGGATAATAAGCGGGCAACCCGCCGCTTCGCATTGCGGTTGCCCGTTTCGGTGACCTATACCGAGGGTGGAGTGCAGGAAAAGACTGCGCAGACGCGCGATGTAAGCGCCCGCGGCATATGTTTCTTTGTGGACTCTGCAATTGCCGCTGGATCGAACATTGAATTTACCCTCACTCTTCCCCCGGAGATCACTTTGACCGAGAGCATTCGGGTACGGTGCAAGGGCAAAGTGGTGCGCGTGGATGAAGGCGGCAACGAAGGTAGAGTCGCGGTTGCCGCGGTCATTGACGAATACGAATTCCTGTCGGAACCATGAACCTGGTTCCTTGATCTCTGCGGCTGGCGGCAAATTGGGTTGAACTTCTGCGCCAAGCTGTCCCTGATGACTTTGGTGTTCGCCGTAAGACTTCTCTCTATCGCAGGCCAGTGGTATCTTTGCAGTAAGTACTCTATTCTGCGATGAAGTTCCAGCCATGCGTTCGGAGCGCGCTCGTTGCGCTTGCACTGCTCACAGGACTGCTGATTGCCTCGAGCTTTGCCCAGTCGACTCCAAAATTGCTGGCAACTACGGACACTCCGATCTTCGTGCGCAGCGTGCGCGTGCTGCCGGGGCCGGCAGTCGAGATCCTGTCCAGCCGTCCGCTCGTGCCCGCAATTAGCACGCTGGACAATCCGCCGCGGCTGGTGATTGATCTTCCGAATGCTGATGTGCCTGCGAACTTGTCCGGGAACAACACTCGGATCGACTCGCCCGCTCAGGAAATTCGCCGGGTCCGCGTCAACCAATATCAGAACGCTCCCCCCGTCACGCGTGTGGTGGTTGATTTGGTTAAGCCGGTTGGGCACACCTGGGACGCGGCCGGAAATCGCCTGATGGTTCGGCTACGCGCTTCCTCAGACCAAGTGACCGCCAAGCCGCCTTCTGTCCCGGCTTTCACGCAAGGGATCCAGCCGGCAGCCGTTCCACTGGGCCCGGGCTCCTCGGGAGCGGTTGTTCTAGCAGGAAGCCGAGCCGCTGCGGGTTCTTCGGTGACTGCGGGTTCGGAGACCTCTGTGCTGCGTTTGCAACGAGGCGGCGAAGTGCTGGTTTGCCCGGGGACGACCGTGTCGGTCACGTCTGCGCAAAGCGGGCACGGTCTGATGCTGGGGATGAACACGGGAGCGCTCGAAGCTCACTACAAGCTGGACGCATCGGCGGATTCGATTCTGACGCCTGATTTTCGCATTCTGCTGGCGGGGCCGGGCGAGTTTCATTATGCCGTCAGCGCCGACTCGCGGGGCAATACATGCGTACGCGGTTTGCCTGGGAACACGGCTTCGGTGATTGTTTCGGAACTGTTGGGAGAAGGGAATTATCAGGTCAAGCCCACGGAGCAGATTGTGTTTCACTCTGGCCGCCTGAATCTGGTGGACGCCGCCGTGCCTTCCAGTTGTGGCTGCCCGCCGCCAGAGATCCCCGTGATGCGGGCGTCTGCCGCGCCTCCGGTTTCTGATGCGAAGCAACCTTCATCCATGAATCTGGCGCGAGACGGATCCAAGCCTGTTACGCCTGCCGCTTCCGCCAAGCAATCAGGTGTTACGTTGCCCGGCGAGGCGGCGGCGCTGCGACCGGAGACGGCTGCTTTGCCACCGTCCAAGCCGAACGACGTTCATGTGCAGGTGGAAGCTCCGTTCGTCTTTCGTGCGGCGGATATGCCCGCAAATCATCCCCCGGCTCCAAAGCCGGCTCCAATCCCCGACGCGCAGTCTCTACCAGTGCGCGACTTGCCGCGTCCGGCGACCTTCGAGACCGAGGTTCTGCCTCCGGCTCAAAGTCAGGCGAAGCAACTCCACCACGGAGCTTTCGCCAAAATCAAGGGTTTCTTCTCGGCGATCTTCGGCTAGATGGTGGGCTAGATCGTAAACCGTGGCGCTGAAGCCCGTTACCGCCGTTTCATGGCAGCGGCCAGTGGAGCTACGCGGTCGCGCAGTTCGTCGGCGATTTCCTGGCCACGTTCCAAAGCGTCTTCGGCAACTTCTTTTGCGTCGTCTTTCCAATCGTCCAAGGTTTCGCGAGCGTCCTGATATCGGCGGCCCAGCTCTTTCCGCATTTGCTTGCCTGATTTCGGCGCAAACAAAAGTCCAATCAACGTCCCGGCTCCCAACCCGATCAGCAGGAAGGTGATCGCGGTTGCGGCGGTGTTTCCTTCGGAAGACTCATATTTTCCTACACGCATAAAAGCTCCTCTCCTAATCAGAAATCCCTTCATGAAGCTGGCAACTTGGATTCGCCAAACAACATTCTAGCCGCCGGATGCGGCGAGTGCCGTGGATTCGTAATTTTTAATCTTCGCGCGATTTCCCATATTGGCTCAAGTCCTGTAAAATAAGCACTTTGAGCCTTGTGTCTGGCGGAGAATGTGGACCACCCGCGCCCGCCGGCTACCCGCAATTAAAGGAGATTCATTCGGTAATGTCTATTCCCGCCACCCAACTTCGTCCCGGCATGATCATTAAACACAATAACGATCTGCACTCCGTTTTCAGCGTTGAGCACCGCACGCCCGGCAATTTGCGCGCCTTCATCCAGGCGAAACTGCGCAACCTGCGGACGGGCGCCATGTTCGAGCACCGCTTCCGCTCGCCTGATCCCATCGAAAAGATCACGGTGGACGAGCAGGAGATGGAGTACTTGTACGCCGACGGCGACAGCTACTACTTCATGGACACGACTAATTTCGAACAAACCCATTTGACCCGCGACATCCTCGGCGACGCAGTGGATTATCTGATTCCTAACTTGCAGATCAAAGTAGAATTCTTCGACGGCAAGGCGGTCGGAATCGAACTGCCACAGACGGTCGAGTTGACCGTGGTCGAGACTGAACCGGGGATGAGGAGCGCTACAGCGTCCAGCGTGACTAAGGCAGCGAAAACCGAGACTGGACTCGTGGTGCAGGTGCCGCCCTTCATCAACGAAGGCGAGAAGATTCGCGTGGATACTGCCGAAGGCGTTTATTTGTCGCGGGCGTAGAGTTGGCGGGCAGGCTTAGCATAACTGCGCTTCAGCCCAGCATTACGGAAATCAGAATCAAGCCGTCATCCTGAGCGGAGCAGTTAGTTCGCGAAGCGAATCAGCTGCGGAGTCGAAGGGCCCTGTGCAGCGAATACTCCAATGTCGCTTCAGGGAATTCTCTTGTTCGTCTATATGTTCGTCCGAACAGCGGTCTGAGAATTCCCCGATGCGGCTTTGGTAGTGCTTGACTGCTCGAGAATCCTTCGGCTACTGCGCTCAGGATGACAAACTGTTGAGGATACGCTGATGTCCAGGGCCGTGGCGCCAAGTCGCGTTGTGTTTCTCAGCCTCGCTCTTTGCTCCTTGTGCACGATGGCCAGCGCGCAGCAGAATGCTCCTTCGAAAATAGTCGCGCTGCGGGCATCCCGCATGCTGGATGTGAACAGTGGCAGCATCGTGCACGAAGCCGTGATTCTCATTCAGGATGAAAAGATTACGGCCGTCGGCGCTTCCCTGACGATTCCGGCTGGGGCGGAAGTTGTGGATCTGGGCGATGCCACGCTGCTCCCAGGACTCGTCGATTGCCACACTCATCTGATGGCCCGCATTCCCGACGATCCCCAAGGCTATGGGTTGACCTTGCTCACCAAGTCGCAGGCTTTTCGCGCGCTGGAAGGCGCAGCCGATGCGCGTGTCACTTTGCGAGCCGGCTTTACTGCGGTCCGCGATGTCGAAAGCGAAGGCTCTGGCTATGCCGACGTCGCGCTGCGGGATGCGATCAATCAGGGCCTCGTGGACGGTCCACGTATGCAGGTGGCAACCCGTGGAATTGCGGCAGTCGGGAAATACTTCCCTTTCGACATCTCTCCCGATCTGGTGGATTTTCCTACCGGTGCGCAAATGATCAGCGGACCTGAGGAAGCGCGGCGGGCTGCTCGCGAGCAGATCGGGCACGGCGCGAACTTGCTCAAGGTTTATGCCGACTGGGGTACTCCCACGCTGACCGTCGATGAGATCCGCCCTATCGTCGAAGAAGCGCACAAGTCCAAACTAAGAGTGGCCGCCCACGCCGATAGCCCGGAGGGCATTCGCAACGCACTGACCGCCGGCGTGGACTCGATCGAGCACGGGCACCAGGCCGATCGCAGCTCTTTCGAGTTGATGAAACAGAAAAATGCTTTCTGGGTGCCGACCATCGGCTATTACTTCTATGCCGTGGACACGGCGAAGTCTCCGCAGCCGCACAAATACATGCAAGAGACCCTGGAGCGCACCCGGCAGAATATCTCAACTGCTCGCGAGTTGGGCGTGAAAATCGCGAATGGTTTCGATCCTGCCAGCGCCGAGGAGCATGGCAAGAACGCGCGCGAAATCATTGCCATGACTAAGCTTGGATTGTCACCGCTCGAGGCAATCCGCGCAGCGACTGCGAATGCATCTGAATTGATGGGTTGGCAAGACAAGATAGGATCGATCGAGCCGGGAAAATTCGCCGACATCATCGCTGTTTCCGGTGATCCGATCGCCGACATTGGCGAACTCGGGCACGTCCAATTCGTCATGAAAGGCGGAGTGGTCGTCAAGAACGAGTTCGGCGCTGCCCGTTAGGTTATTCCTGGTAGTGGCGCAGCTCGATAAGGAAGCGAGCCAAACGCGCGATGATCGGGTCGCAAAGAACGTGACCCTTCGCGCGGCTCGCCCGGATTCCTCGCGGCGCAAAGAACGCTTGTTCGGAATGACGATCGTTGTTCCACCACTCGATTCCTGCATGGCGCGACAATCTGTTATTTTGATGGTCGGAGTTTTATGTCGAAGGACACACAGGCCCGCCGCTTTCTGGTTCGCGGTCGCGTGCAAGGCGTAGGTTTCCGTTGGTTTGTGGAACGCGAGGCGCACATCCTCGGCATTGCCGGTTGGGTGCGCAATAATGCGGACAGCAGTGTGGAAGTGCTGGCCATTGGCACCCGCGATCAGCTGGCCGGATTGCGTTCGCGCCTGCGCGAGGGTCCGCGTGCCGCCCGCGTGGATGATGTTGAGGAATCTGAAGCCAAGCCTGTGGCTGGCCTTACAAACTTTCGTATCGAAGGAGCCTGGTAAATGCCGAGTAATGTAGCGCCCATTAAAGCTAGCGTAAACTGCGAGCCGCTGAAGAAGCTGATCCGCGAAGTCCCCGATTTCCCCAAGCAGGGAATTCTCTTCTACGACATCACGACGGTGTTGAAGGACAAACTGGGATTCGCCATGCTGATCGACGCCCTCTCCGAGCACTATCTGGAGCAGAAGGTCGACTTGGTGCTGGGCATGGAAGCACGCGGATTCATTTTCGCTCCGGCGCTGGCCTACCGGCTCAATGCCGGCTTCGTTCCCGTCCGCAAGCCGGGCAAACTTCCCGCTGCTACCACCAAGTACGATTACGCTTTGGAATACGGTACGAACACGCTTGAGATTCACAAAGACGCCATCCGGAAAGGCGAGCGCGTCATCATCGTGGACGACCTGTTAGCCACCGGTGGGACCGCCGAAGCCACGACCAAACTTGCGGCCTCGCTGGGCGCGGAAGTTGTGGGTTTGGGATTCGTGGTCGAGCTTGATTTTCTGAAAGGCCGGGACAAGCTCCGCGGCTACGACGTATTTTCGTTGCTGCACTACGACAAGGGCTAAACCAAGACAAAGGCGAAACCAAGACAAAGGCGAAACCACAAAGGACACGGAGGTTCACAAAGGGAAGATCGGGAGCTTTTCCTTTGTGGACCTTTGTGTCCGGAGCCTGCCCTGAGCGGAGTCGAAGGGTGGTTCAGGCTGTTGGGTTTTTCTCGGTTAGAACCAACGACGCGTCTTTCGCGATGTAGCTCTTCCGCCGGAACCAGTCCTCCATTGCGCTTTTCAATTCTGCGACCGGAACGTGGGTGCCGATCTCCATCAGGCCGTCGGCCACAGGCAAGGTATTGTCAAAGGCGGTCGCATTCGTGAAGTTGCGCATGGAGAAGCTATCCAGCCACTTTAGCGGGCAGGGCAGACGGCGCCCATTCTGCTCGTACTCCACCCGAATCTTGCGGGCAAACATGAATCTGATTTAACCACAGGGGCACATCTCGGGCATATTCGGAATCGCAGCAGACTTATCAGGAATCACGCAGGCCCGGACACCTCGTCCAGGCAAGTGAGCACACCGAGCGCCCTTAGTGGGTTGGAGTGGCGGGGACTGCCGCAGCCGAACCGGTCTCGGTCACTCCCGTATTCACCAGATCCTTCAGTTCCTTGCTCGGCTTGAAGAACGGAATCTTCTTGGCGGGGACTTCGACGCGATCACCAGTCTTCGGGTTGCGGCCCACGCGCGGCTTGCGCTGCCGGGTGCGGAAGCTGCCAAAGCCGCGAATCTCAATCTTGTCGCCCACGCGCAGCGAGCGCACGATGCTGTCGAAAATGGTTTCGACGATAACTTCACTGTCTTTGCGTGTTAATTCCGCCAACTGGGACACTTCATCGATCAGGTCAGCCTTGGTCATACGCCTCTTCGCTCCGTAAGTGTCGTAATGAAAGTGGCTTGTGCCTGGGGTCGGGGCTCCCGAGCCACATCAGGGCCTGCATAACCTTCTCAAATTTCAGGGGTTGTGCGCAAGTGGCATTTTTTGGGACCGG
>DATHPO010000045.1:0-6884 GCA_035483835.1 Terriglobales bacterium | reverse complement strand
AAGGTGCAACCCGGCTTCAATCCCAGCCGCGTCACGGCGATCGAGACCTGGCTGCCGGTTCCCAACGATCCCAAAACCGACATTTACAGCACCGCCACGCAGGAATCCGTGCTGCTGCGCGAAGTTCTCCGCCGCAACCGGACGCTTCCAGGTGTGGAAGAAACGGCCGTCGGCGATCGGGCGGCTCTTCCCCTCGGCCACGGCAAGGACGATCTCAACATGTCCCCCTTGATCCGCGAAGGCCAGGACGTGCAGAGCAGCCAGCCTCCTCTGATCGATACATCGTTCGTCTCACCTGAATACTTTCGTCTGCTCGGCATGACGCTCCTGCGCGGACGCCTCTTCGTCGACCAGGACCTTGAAGACACGCCTTCGATCGCAGTCATCAATCAGGCCGCCGCGCGCACCTACTGGCCCAACCAGGATCCGGTCGGCAAGCGCGTCCGGTTGAGGGCCGAGAAGCCGGACTGGACCACCATCGTCGGTGTAATCGCCGATGCGCGCACAGAATCGCTCGCGGACGCCGCGATTCCGCAGGTCTACCTCGACATCTACCAGCGCTGGGCAAAAGATCTGGCTTTCTTTCTGCGCGGACAGGTCGATCCCGCCACCATCGCCGCCCAGGTGCGCACACAAATCCAGGCCGTCGATCCGAACCTTCCCGTCTTCCACGCGGAGACGTTGGACGAGGTTCTCTCCTCTTCGCTTTCGGTGCGGCGGTTCTCCATGGAAATGGTGGCGCTGTTTGCCGCAACTGCCTTGCTGCTCGCGGGGCTGGGGATCTACGGAACCATCTCCTTCCTGGTCCATGAGCAATCGCGCGAGATCGCCATTCGCCTCGCGCTGGGCGCGCAAAGGCGCGATATCCTCGAGATGGTTTTGCGCCAGGGCCTCACTCTAGCCGGCGCCGGCGCCGGCGTAGGCCTGGTGGGCGCGCTTATTGTTTCTCATCTCATGGCCGGCCTGCTTTACGGCGTCTCGCCCTACGATCTGTCCATCTTCGCCGGCGTCACCGCCGTGCTCACCGCCGTCGCCATCGCCGCAAGTTACGTCCCTGCGCTGCGCGCCATGCGCCTCGATCCGGTCACTACGCTCCACTCCGGATGAACGTTGGCACTGGACGCGTGAAGTCAAAGTTCCGCAAACGCGTCTGAACGGAGCGAATAGGATCGCAACGCTCAATCAAAAGAATGTGACTGGGCTCCTGAATTGGGCCCGGTTCTCACCGCATAGCGCACCGGTTGAATTAATAAACCAAGGAGATGATCCCATGATTCGTAGTCGCGATCTTGTATTGAGTTGTTTTCTTGTGGGACTGACGCTCAACGCGAGCGCACAGCAGTCTACTCCTGCCGCATCTGCGCCGCCTCCGCCAGTGGGGACACTCGCAGGGCATCCTGACTGGCCTGCGGCAAAGAACCCCGGCGACGTGGACACTGTGGACCACCTCCTCGCTTCGCTCTATGACGTGATCTCCGGCCCAGCTGGACAGCGCGACTGGGACCGCTTCCGCGCGCTGTTTGTGCCCGACGGTCGGCTTGCCTGGATTGTTCCGGAGTCTGCGGCCACAAAGGATGCACCGGCACGCAAGGGTGATGCCGTTTTCCTGACTCCCGACATGTTCATGCAGCAAAACGATCCCTACTTCAAGACGCACGGTTTCTTCGAGCGCAGCATCGCGATCCGCGTCGAGGAGTTTGGCAATCTTGTCGAGGTTTGGAGTACGAAGGAAAGCCGGGATGCGAAGGACGACGCCCAGCCATCCTCGCGAGGCATCGATTCGTTCCAGATTGTGCATGCTCACGGACGCTTCTGGATCGCCAGCCTCATCTTTGATGATGAGCGACCAGGGGTGACGCTGCCCGCGAAGTACCTGAAAACGCCCGGGCAATAACGAGAGCGCTTACCAGAGTCCCACACCAGCGACCGTTATCTGCACCGAAGCCAGCCTCCCCGACATTCCTTCATGGCTCAGGCAGCTATGACGGGGAGGCGAGCTTCAATGCTTTGGAGTACCGCGACGCAGGAAAGACCGAACGCTTCGAAGGTGAGTGCAGCGTCACTACGAAGGCAGGGAGCCCTTCTCCGATCCGACGGATTGGGGTGAACCAAAACTTCACTGAAGCCCGGTATGCCGGGGATAGCGAGTTAAATCGCGTTTACCCAGCAAATCGAGACTTGTTTTCGCAAGTTGTTGCCATCCCAGTGACCTCTTTCGGGATGCTGATGAATTCACCCCATAGCGAGTTTCAAAGGATTAGTCCCCAAAAACGCGCTTGTCGTCACTTGACGCAGGGATCGTCGGCTACTCCAAAGTAGTAGTCATCTCAACCCACAGCCTCAGTCCAGATCTGCGTGACACTTTCGTGACAGGCATACTGAGACGGTTCCAAAATGCCCCTGTCTCATCTACACGCCTTCGGCTAACGACCGAATGTTCGGCCATCTGCACAACCGAGCGCAGAATTCGACTTCACCGGATCGAACCGATGATTCCCTGCATGCGAATTTAATCCGGAAGCACGATCTTATGTTCCGTTTAGTCTTGTTGTGCACGATGGTGTATGGTTCCTGTTATCAGAGCATTTCTACAGATTCGCGTTTCTACCAACATCAAAAAAGGCTACTCAGGTAGGAAGCTTTGGAAAAAGCGTTGGCGCCATGTGCGCCGCGAAATCCTTAAACACGCGCACGGGCCGTGGGATGTAACGATTGCCGAGATGGATCGCCCAAAGATGGAAGATGCGGAAGCGCCATTTCGGCATGACCTCGACGAGTCGCCCATCGCGCAGCAGCTCTGGCTGCACAATCGGCGGAAGGTCGCCGATGCCGGTGCCTGCGAGCAGCGCAGTCGCCAATCCGGCGTACTCATTTATCGAAAGGTACGGCTGGAACGTCAGAGTTTGTTTCCTCTTTCCGTTCTCATGCACAAAGATCCAAGTATTCACGGGCTGCCAAAACGAGAACGCGAGCAGGCGATGGTCCAGCAGGTCCTGCGGTGTATTGGGCGGCTTGCACTTTGCCAGATAGTCCGGACTGGCTACGAGCTGATGCCGGTAGGTGAGGATCTTTCGTGCCACGAGCGACGAATTTTGAAGTTTTGGGTCGACCCGGAAAGCTAGATCAACACCCTCGGCAATCTGATCGACAATCCTCTCGGTGATGAAAATCTGCACGCGGACGTCCGGGTAGGACGCCTGGAATGCGCCGACCAATGGTGCGAGCAGCGAGTCAGAAATGCTGGGCGGCGCAGAGAGCCGCAGCGTGCCGGAGACATGCGACAGATGGTTTGAAGCGATGCTATCCACCGCTTCGCCGAGTTCGGCCGTGTGCTGGGCGTGCTCGAGAACGGCCGACCCAACATCCGTGAGACGAATCTTTCGCGTCGAGCGCTCGAGCAGGCGCACGCCGAGTTGGTCCTCCAGATCGGCAACGCGCCGGCTCACTGTGGAAGCTGGCATTTTGAGCCGGCGTGCCGCTTCCGAGAAACTATTGGCTTCGACAACCTTCGCGAAAATCATCAGCGAATTCAGGTCTGTCATCGACATCCTTCTGCGCCTTCAAGTCCCGGTCACAACGAGCGCCACGTAACGTAGCACCTGCGACCTCAAAAGATTATCCCAAATATGGAAAAATCATTTGCAGTTGTAACCACTAGTCCCACCGACCGCTCTGGCCTATGTTCTTTTTCGAAGGCAGCCATGAACTACAAACGAAGGCGGCGTCACGGGCCACACGTCCATTTTTGATGAGTCGTTATTAGGAACCATCACCGACGCTCCTGTTACATCGCCGATTTTGTCGGATGAAATCCGCTCACGAGGAGATCTAATGAAAAAGCTCATCTACGTTCTGGAGCTCGTCATTTTCCTAGCCATTCCCGTATTGGCTCAGTCTGTGCATCCCGCATCGGACGAGTCCTCACAAGAGGACCTCAAAAAGTACGTTCCCGTGTTGCCTTCGGTAAGGGCGCAATACTTCAAGGTCGACCCAAGGCTGGGGTATGCGGTGAAGGAGATGGGTGGAGGCGTGTACGTCATTTCGGATAACATGTGGCAATCCGCGTTTCTTGTTACAAACGAAGGCGTAGTCGTGTTCGACGCCCCGGAAAGCTTCGGGAAAAGCATTCCATCTGCGATTGCTAAAATCACCGATAAGCCGATCAAGATGCTGATTTATTCCCACATCCATAAAGACCACATCGGCGGCTCGGCGGCGTTCAAAGACATCAAGGATTTAGAAATCGTTGCGACGGAAGGCGTAAGCGAGTTTTTGAAAGAGCAAAACGACCCCAATCGGCTTATACCAAATGTGGTATTCGGCGCGAAGAAAACGATCATCATGGGCGGCAAGACGGTGGAATTGACCCGTCATTTCTATCACTCAACCGAGGGGGACCTTTTCATCTATGTGCCCGAGGCGAAATTTATGATGGCGGTCGATTGCGTAACCCCGAGCTATGCTCCTTTCCAGGGATTTGATATCGCGGCCAACTTTGGCGAATACATGAAGGTGTTCGACGAATTGCTGGCCTACGACTTCGACAAATTTACAGGCGGTCATCTTACGGCTACAGGATCTAAACAGGACGTGGTGATCACGAAGGAATTCACCATGGACGTCTACCACACGGTGAAACGCATACATAACAACCTTGACCAGCGCGCGGTCGTGGCTGAAGCCGCAAAAGCAATCGGATACGAGAATGAGTTCCTGCTGTTCAAGGTTGTGCTGGACCGGGTTGCCCATGACTCTGTGGCCGAATTGCAGCCTCGCTGGATCAATCGCCTAGCGGGCGTCGATGTCTGGATGAACAGCCAGGTCCGCACGGCAATACTTTATGTCCGATGGGATGACAAGGAATGAGTAAGTCGGATTAAAATCGGAGGCAAAAGAGGAACCATGAAAGCCAAGCGAACAGGCACTAGCAGCTGCATCTACGACCGCCTCCACTTACGCCTTGGAGCAAGCCGAGGGATCTGACTCAGAAAGGAAGGTGGCATGTCGATGTCCCGATCGAATCAGCCGACCGATCTAAAGTTTGTGGTCACGAATACCCTCATCGTTAGAGACGTACAGCGCTCAGTGGCATTCTATCGCGATGTCCTCGGCGCTACGACGCTGCGCGAGGGTGAGCCAACGTTTCTGCGGTTCGGCAATATTTGGCTCACCATCAACGGCGGTGGCGGCCCGACCGATGACAAGCCTGAGGTCCTCGCTTCTCCGCCGCGCGATCCTAACGTTCTTGGCATCTTTCTGAACCTTCGCGTGACTGACATCAAACGCTGCTACGAACTTTGGTCCTCGCGTGGCGCGAAATTCATCACGGAGCCTAAAGTGCATGCAACGGAATTGCGATGCTATATGCGCGACCCGGATGGGTACCTCATTGAAGTGGGACAAACAACCATGACCCCGGGTCCGTTGGATTTGTACGCATAGAAATTCTTGGGAAATTAAATGAAAGCGGCATGGTACGAAAAGCAAGGACCGCCTCGCGAAGTGCTGGTGGTCGGCGAGATGCCGGACCCAATTCCAGCAGCCGGGGAAGTTCGCATTCGCATATCTGCCTCCGGCATCAACCCGGGTGATACCAAGAAGCGCGAGGACGCCTTTGGCATCGGCATGGCGTATCCTCGGGTGATTCCACATAGCGACGGCGCTGGCCGCGTGGATCAGCTTGGCGTCGGCGTTCCCTCTGAATGGATGGGCCGTTCCGTGTGGTGTTACGGAGCCCAGTCGTATCGTCCGTTTGGTACGGCCGCGGAGTTTACGGTACTGCCCGTGGATCAGGTTGCTCCTCTCCCGGAAAACGTACCGATTGAGCAAGGCGCTTGCCTCGGCATACCCGGTATTACGGCGCATCGAGCCGTTCATGTGGCAGGTCCCGTGAATGGACGCACTGTGTTGGTGCAAGGAGCGGCGGGTTCCGTGGGTCTTTGCGCAGTTCAGCTCGCCCGTTTCGCGGGAGCGCGAGTGATCGGAACCGTTAGGTTGCCGTCGGACGAAACCACTGCAAAGAACGCCGGCGCCCACGAAGTGCTCATCAGCGATAAGGAACTGAGTTCGCGCGTGAGAGCCCTGGCGCCCGACGGTATCGATCACATCGTCGAAGTGGCGTTTGGGGCCAACGTAGAAGCCGACGCCGAACTCCTGAAGCAGGACGGTTCGATCGCGAGCTATGCCACCGATAACGCCACTCCGAAGATTCCCTTCTGGCAAATGGTATTCAAGAACATTCGTGTGTTCTTTTTAGGAAGCGACGATTTCCCGAAGCAAGCGAAATTGCAAGCCGCGCGGGATTTGAATGCAGCGCTGGAGGCCGGGTGGCGAGGTTTTGAGATCGGCGAACGAATCCCGCTCGCAGACATCGCTCGCGCCCACGAGCTCGCGGAACACCCGGTCCGGCGCGGGCGGGTTGTCGTTGTAATCTGAATATCTGAGGACTCTTTTAGACAGAAAGGAACTGTTTGACGAGAACAGCTGTGTCGTCAGGGTTCTCCTCCCGTCATTTCCGCCAGACCTCGATTGACCATTTGCTATAACAGACCAATGCGCGCACGCGATTACGCACCCCGACTTGCGCACCTCAAATGGCTTCTCGATTCTGATCCCGCCATTCGATGGCAGGTCATGCGGGACCTCACTGACGAGACCCCCGATGTGATTGCGGCCGAGCGCTCTCGCATCGCAACCGAAGGTTGGGGAGCTGAGCTTCTCGCCCTCCAATCTCGTGCTGGCAGCTGGGGCGGGCCACAGGAGGACCGGGGCTTACTTGTTACCCTGTACAGTCTGGTCGTCTTGATGGAACTGGGCCTCGACCCCGCCAGCAAACCGGCCCGAAAAATGATCGACCGTGTCGACGAGCGGCTCGTGTTTAAGCC
>DATHPO010000044.1:0-5450 GCA_035483835.1 Terriglobales bacterium | reverse complement strand
GGAGAAGCGAAGAGATCAGCATATAGATCTTCGACTACCGCAATGACCATCGGGGTCCGCTTGGTCCCAGTGGGTATCCCAACGTTGGAGGCGATAGCGAAAGACGTCGAAGCTTTAGGCGCAACGGAACATACTCGGAGTAGGAGAGGTCTAGGACCGCTTTTTGCATTTCTCAAGGAAGCAAAGCGCCATCCTGGGGAGGTGTAAAGGGGGATAATGAGTGAGACAGAACCTTCTTGGCTAGGACTTTACTTGCGCGATCAAGGGCTGCGTGCACTTATTCCGTTGAAAAGCTAGACGGAAAGAGCGCATGAACTTGTTCACTCATCAAATCTGCATTTGTTGCCCTTGCAATTGTGATCCTGTGCCAGGGCAAGGTCTCCAACGAACACAATGGGGTAGCGGGCAAGCGCTCTGCGACAAAGCGCAACTTTCGTATAGTCAGCTCAGCAATTGGTAGTCTGATCGGATGTGGGGCGAAAATCGGTAACGATGAACAGCCTATCGCAAGTGACGGGGTACTCTTCGCCAACCCGCAACCTTCCCAGGCTTGGGACGAATCAGAGGTTTCGTAGTTTTGCAGGTTTTGTGAGCGCAACTCCCAGTCCGTTCTCCAAGGACTGACGGGGCGAGCACGTTTGGACGTGCTCAACATCTGGCAACATATCGCTGAGGACAACGAACCAGCCGCCGACCGATTTATTGACCTTGTGATACGTCATTTCCAATTGTTGGGAGAAAATCCCCACGCTGGCCGCCGACGTGGCGAATTGCGGCCAGGATATCGCAGCTTCCCAGTGGGAGAATATCTGATTCTCTATCGCGCTACTGAATCCGGAGTTCACATCCTGCACGTGGTCCACGGACGCCGCAATATTGAAGCGCTCTTGACCTATTAGGCGCGCGCTAACAAACTGACTCAATGAAACGTATGAAGGTAAATCCTCGGCGAATCGCAGAGCGCAGCCTCAGGGCTGCGCTCTTTGCGCCTCCGCGTTTTCAATCAACGGACAACTTAACTCGCCAGTATGGCCAAATTAGTGTGACATTCCGTGACCAGCGCCCGGTGTTCGCCTTAAGCGTCGGGACACTTAACCGTTGGGGACCGAACACGAAACCCGGACTCATAGGAATTCGGTCCTCAGGTGAGATCAACTTGGACTGGCTTCGGCACTTTAGCCGTCACTCCCACGAATCATGGCTAGCCATTTTCCCGACCATCAGATGCTTTTCGGATAGTCCTAGGGCATTTACTAGAACTGGATCTCGTCCTTTTTTCGCGTCGTCGATTGAGGTATGTACCTCGACGTCCGGGCGAATGCCGACTCCCTCGAATTCCGAGCCGTCGGGGAAGTAGCGGCGCCTGACGGCGACTGTGAGGGTCATCCCAGCGGCTTCGTTCAAATCCACCTATCGCAAGTGCCCGGGCGAGATACACTCAGCTCCGCTCGCCTGTTCGACGCCGCGCACTTGTCGATAGAGCACCAAGATTTTTACGCCAGTCAGAATGTTCGGAATATCCTGCCGTGACTGCCAAAGGAGTCATTATGCTGGAGCGAATCGCTCAGGGGCGTACCGATCTGGTCTTTTGATTATCTGGGGAAAAGTCATCCGCCGAGTTCCAAGACGAGTGATGGTGGCTCGTTGATGCAATGGTGCGCTTACCACGGCGACCTGTGCGCTCTAAAGCTTCTCCTCTCGAAGGGCGAGACACTTCAGTCCTTCGGGGAGGACATGGGTCTTGAGGCTGCGGCTTTTCACGGCCACTGGCAACCAGCAGAAATCGGAGCACTGTTGCCCTGCTTGCTCATGGCTGGCCCCACGAGCAGGTGCAAACGACTCCAGTTCCTGGCGACCAGCCGGCCGCCACAGCGAGAGCTTGCTCGGCGAGTCGCAAACGCTTCTCGCTGGATCAGGAGTTGCGCCGCGCCCTTTCTGAGCTGACGATCTTTCTACTGCTCGCTGACCTGCGATCCGGCCTTGGTGATGCTGCCTTTTACGAGATCAGTCTGAATCTTGAGCTTCTGCTGCGGGTGTAAATCCACCGTGGTGTCGAAGGGCAGGTAGCCCGGTAAAGCGATACGTAGGCGGTGCTGTCCGGGAGTAAGAAGCATGGCTTTGCCCACGCCGTCAAACTCGTCTACGTGGCCGGCATATTGACCGTCGACAAAAACCGCCGCACGGGACGGGGTGGCGGCTATTTTCAATTCGCCGGTGGCGTCCTTGGTCGGCAACCGAGCCGATTTCACCAACTCGACTTTGACTTCGTGGGTCTGCCCAGGCTCCAGGATGACCTCCTTGACAAACTCGTTGTACCAGGCCTGGCGGATCACAATTTCGTGCTTGCCGGGCAAGAGCATTAGTTTCTTGTCACCTGCAAGTTCTTTCACGAAGCCTACGTATTGCCCGTCTACCCACACTCCCGCGGTCTTTTCGTCTTTGCTGTGAGCGGCGAATCGCAACTCGGACTGCAACCGGTCCTCGGCGCACACCACGCTTATCAACAAAATCACCACCACTGGCATCACTCTACGATTGGACATTTGGCTCTCCAAAAGACGAACGACATTTTCAGTGATCACCTTGCGCGATGTCGCTATGATTTCTTAATCCGATCTGAGTCGCCTGTACCCATTGAAAGCTCCTTTGTCACCCTACAATCAGCCGGAATGTAACACGCGCACACAGATCTGGATCAGCCGGATGGCGGTGCTCGGGAAGTGAGTTCGGAATCGGAGCTGGGTTCTCAGTTCACTTGAGAAGCGACTGCATCCTTTCGTTAAGCAATCGTGGCGCGTGCGGTGTACGTTGAGGATCGGGTGAGTCCAGTAAAGGAGCTGTACACTTTCCGTAGGTTTTTTATCGCTGCTTCCTGGATTTTTCTGGTCGCTACCGAATGGGCTAAGTTTGGGTCGGACTTACCCCATTGGCCTGATGGTGCTGCCCATCTTGTGACTAGTCTGGGGAGATTATGGAAAACGAAGAAGAAGTGGAAAACACGGTGAAACAGTTATGTGCCCAGGCCAGCGCAAAGCGGCACCGACGCGAGTTTAAGAATGTGTTGATGAGGTTGAAAAAGTTCTTGCGAGAGCACACTGACGTGCTCAGGTCAATGTCAGACGAAACGTTCGAGGCGCTGCGCCAAGTTTTGCACTAGTAACAGGGCACACTCCCTAATACGCCATCGTTGGGAGTCCCTCGGAAACCCCTGATCCCACACAGCTATTGGCGCTTTCGGTCATGCCCGCACATTATTGATGGCGGTTCTATTGAAAGAAAAATTCGTTTTGCCCTAGAAGTGGACTCAGCCGTTGCGGACGAAATTGCGAGGCCGTACGGGCATCCGAATTTCACCCGGAAACACATTTAATGACATCGCAGAAAACGATGTTTACACCGCTTACGGCGCTTTGATTCGCGAGTTGAGTCGCCTCGGGCTCGCGTACCTGCACGTTTTGAATCGCGGAGGGGCGGACCTTCCGACCAGGGTTGCGGACATCGATAACAGTACTGCGGATGTGATTGCCGTCGCGTCGATGAGCCTTGCGAATCGGATTTAGTTGAACGCATCGAGACAAATGCACCTCTGAATGCCCAGACCCTTCGACGTTTTATAGTGGCGGGTAAAAAAGCAACACGGATTACCCAACCCTCGCGATGACGGCACATCAATAGGGTGGAGGGGCTATCGCGAGTGAAGCTGACAAGAGAAGGCCGTGCAATGGAACACGCATTGCTTCCTTGTAGCGAAAACTCGATGGAAGTGTGCGTTGCCGGCTTGGAACGGCGGGCAACAACCGATCGATTCGTCGTCTCCTCAAAAGAAAGGACCAGTTTTATGACTGACGCAGCCCTTGCTGCCGACGACCTCAAGCGGCAGCTTGTCATCGTCGATCCAGACGACCCGAATGTGCCCCACCTTGGCTTGGTTGCTCTTCGTTTTTCTGGTTCTGTCTCATGAGCGCCGCCGACTCCTTCACTTTGGCGTAACCTCTCCCTCGAAAACCGTTGGGAAAGGTGATGGGTTAGGCAGCTTCAATCGGCTCTAAAGTTACCTTGTGGCCGAGTTGTTCGAGCCGCTTCACCAAGTACCGCTTTAGATCGTCGGAGTGAATGCGATCGAAGTAGTTTCCGCCAAGATCGTCATAGTTGCTCTGGTCTTTGTGCAAGTGATAGCCAATGACTATGAGGGTATGCGCAGCCGCGATGATGGCTCTTTTCTTGCCGCGCCTCGCTGCTAAGCATCTGAACTGCGAGGACAAGTAAGTGTTCTTGGTTCGCGCGGCAGCCCAGGCGCACTGACAAGCCATACGGCACAACCATGGGCTCCCTTGACGAGTTGTACCGCGCAAACGCTTGCCGGCGCTTTCGTGATTGCCGGGGCATAGCGCTGCCCAACTGGCCAGATGCTCAGCGGTTGGAAACTGCCCCATGTTGTCACCTATTTCGGCTAGAAGAGCCCACGCTGCCACTCGATCGATCCCCGGTATCGTGTCCCAGCGAGCAACCGCTTGTGCCAGGTCCGGTCTTTGTCGGCCGATGTCCTCCAGCCGTTCGTCGAGCAATGCAATTTCGTGTTCCACAGACTGTATTTGATCCGTAAGCGTTCGGTTGTGGCCGTCTCGACATCGTGATAAATGAGAGCCATACTCGCGAAGTGGGCGCTTCGGATAGGTGTCCACTTGGAGCGAAGATGGACACTTCCCAGCAAGCTGCAGTCACTTCCCGCGACCGCGAGGGCTCGGTCGCAGCGCAGCGGCAGCGACGAAGCATCACGGAGAAGCGGCGGATCGTGGAAGAGACGCTGGTGCCCGGCGCGTCGGTAGCGAAGGTGGCGCGGGGGCACGGTGTGAACGCCAATCAGGTTTTTGGCTGGCGCCGACTTTACTTGGCGGGACGACTTGGGGAGCAGAAGCCAGGGATCAAGTTGCTGCCGGTGCGCGTGAGCGAGAGTAAGTCAGCGCCGGTGGTAGTCGAGCCCCGCGTCACGGATTTTTCCCAACCACAACCGGGTACGATCCACATCGAGTTTCGTCAGGCGCAGGTGCGGATTGAGGGCAGCGTCGATCCGGTATTGGTGCGGGTTCTGCTGGAGTGTTTGCGGGCATGATCGCATTGCCGGCGAAGACACGGATCTGGGTCGCGGCGGGGGTGACCGACTTGCGCCGCGGCTTTACGGGACTGAGCGCGCAGGTGCAGACGAAGCTGGAACAGAGTCCGTTCTCCGGGCACGTGTTCGTGTTTCGCGGACGGCGCGGCGATCTCATCAAAGTACTGTGGTATGACGGTGACGGGTTGTGTTTGTTCGCGAAGCGACTGGAGCGTGGGCGCTTCGTGTGGCCGCAAGCGACCAGCGGCACAGTTTCTTTGACGCGGGCGCAGTTATCGATGTTGCTGGAAGGTATCGATTGGCGGCGACCAGAGCGGACGTGGGAGCCACAGTTGTCGGT
>DATHPO010000043.1:0-10678 GCA_035483835.1 Terriglobales bacterium | reverse complement strand
TATCGCATCCAGTATGCCTACTTCGTGAACAACAAGAACCCCGAATACAAAGCGCCGTGGAACCACATTTGGAATAGTGCGCGACTGTTCAGCCCAGCAGACAAGGCGATCCAAACGGCCAACTCGGACACCCTTTACTCCATGGTCGGCGCTGACCTCCGTGCCGAGCCACTCGTGCTCACCGTGCCAGCGATGGAGAAGGATCGCTACTTTAGCGTCCAGCTCATCGATTACTACACTCAGAATTTCGATTACATCGGAACCCGTACGACCGGCAACGGAGGCGGGACGTTTCTGCTCGCCGGGCCAAACTGGAAAGGTGGGACGCCCAAGGGCATCGATAAGGTGTTTCGCTCGGAGACCGAACTGGCGTTCCCCGGATATCGCACGCAACTCTTCAATCCCGGTGACATCGATAATGTGAAGAAGGTACAGGCGGGCTACAAGGTGCAGACGCTCTCCGCCTTTCTCGGACAAACCGCGCCCCAGACCCCGCCCGCAATTGATTTCATAAAGCCACTCACTCCGGCGGAGCAGAGAACGTCACCCGAATTTTTCAACATCCTGAACTTTGTCCTTCGGGTCTGTCCTACGGTTCCTTCCGAAATCGCGTTGATGGAACGCTTCGCTAAGATCGGCATCGGCGCGGATAAGACGTTCGACGTCGCCACGCTCGCGCCCGACACCAAGACGGCCATTCAACAAGGGATGGCTGATGCATGGGCCGAACATGCGGCGCTGCAGAAGCAAATTGATGCGCGCGAGGTGAGCACCGGGCTGTTTTTCGGAACCCGCGAGTTTTTGAAGAACAACTATCTCTATCGGATGGCGGGCGCCGTGTACGGCATTTACGGCAATTCGCAGCAGGAGGCCATGTATCCGTCGTATGCCGTCGATGCTGACGGCCAAAAGCTGAATGGAGCGAACCGCTATGCGGTTCGCTTCGCGCCGGACCAATTGCCGCCCGTCAACGCGTTCTGGTCAATGACCATGTACGATTTCCCCGCGCAACTGATGGTAGCCAATCCTCTCAATCGGTATCTGCTGAACTCGCCGATGATCCCGCAATTCAAAAAGGATGGCGACGGCGGGTTTACGCTCTACTTCCAAAACAAATCGCCCGGTGCCGACATGGAGGCTAACTGGCTGCCCGCGCCCGAGGGACCGTTCCTCGTTGTTATGCGGCTCTACTGGCCGAAAGCCGAGGCCCTGGACGGAAAGTGGCAAGCTCCGCCTTTGAAGCGGATTGGGTGAAAGCTCGGGCCGCGACCTGTCCTCCGTGGCGGTCCCTCGAACCTCCGCGGCTGCTTTTGGCCCAAAGCGGACGCGGGCGAGCCGCTGATCCGTGTCCGCTTTCGGGGTCAAAGCGGACGCCAAAAGTTAGACCGGGTCGCGGCAGCTTTTGACCCAAAGCGGACATTAGTGGCTGACCTAGGTCAATTGATGTGACACAATAAATTTGCTTCGGCGCGGGAGATTAAAATGCCACTGGAGCGAGGTGAGGTGCAGGGCTACGATTTCAATCGGATGGTCGTTGAGTTCACGATGGTCGCCCAGGACAGAGTAATTACCTGCGCCGTGAGCACTACCGCGATGGACGACCTTGAAGGTGGGCACGGCCTGAAGCCAGAGCAGCGTGTCGATCAGTTTATGCGGCTCCGCGAGGTGATTGAGGAGCGAGCATCGCGTAAGTTCTCCGATGGGACGGCAGACGGCGATCGACCGATAATTTTACGGTCCAATGATTTCCCCGGATAGCTATCGGCTTCGCTGAGCGGACGCGCCAGCGGGCGACAGTCGCGGCGGCTATAATGACCCCAAGCGGACATCGAGCAACTATTCGATCACCTCGTCGACAATGGCGAGAAGCGACTGCGGGTCGGTCAAGTCGAGCGCCTTCCCGCCTTGGATTGTCGTGAAGGCAATGCAATGAGACTATGTGGTGCGGTTTTGGTTGCCCCAGCCCATAATCCGGGGGGACAGCGGGGCTGGAGCTTCCATCTTCAGGAGGACACGCAACAGTACATTCATGCCACACGCCATCCCGTTTCCGATCCGTTTAAAGCTGGAGTCAGGCTCCGACGCGGATGCTGGGCGAGCCGAGCACGCCGCTCTTTTCCATCACGGACTTCATTTCATTTGAGCTGTACCAGGTGCGGGCCTTCGATATGTCGGCGACATCCTGGAGGAGAAGCACATCATTGGGGTCGTCGGTGCTGCGAAACACTTTGCTTTTCGTGATACCGGCAGACGTGCGGTCCTTCTCGTTCCCATTGTAACTCGTCTGCCATGCGTTGAAGTCCTTGACCTTGAAGTGGAGAGTCAGGTTTTCGTTATTCATCGGTGCTTTCCTTTGTTAACTTTAGTGCGCACGCAGAGGTGCGCATGGCCGGCGCGGGTGCCGACGGCAACCGTAATGCAAGCCAATATCGACCTTTTGGATTAGAATTGTGCCAGCCGATGGCATCAGTGCTGCCAGTGGGTGAACGGAGACTTCGACATGTCGCCGTTTCGTGGGCAGCTCCCAGGCAAGCTACTGCCTGCCAGTATCTCCGCAACTGTGGTGCCCCACCCCAACGCACAAGGGTGAGGGGAGAATTTAGTTTATGGTGGAACCGGTGATGGCGGTTGGCCCGCTCGTTTAAAACAAGATCGGCGCTCTATTCGGCCACTATTGAGGCCGCTTCTGCAGCCTATCGAAATTTCAGGCCAACTCGATGAATCAACATCAAAGACGCGCCCTAAGGGCATTGCCTGAAGAACCGAAACGGCCTAGCGGCTAGACCGTGAGAATGAGTGAGTCATTAGAAGGCTCAAGGTTAATCAGAAAACATTTGGGAGAACGTCCATGGAAATGCGATCCGATCAACAAAAGCCCCCTGACGTCTTGCAAGAGCGACGAACGTCGAACGAACTTGTCGAGCAGATCCGCAAATTGCGCTGGATGGGTTTAGAAGAGGAAGCGATGATAGTGCAGGACGAGTTGAACCTACGGCGGGCGACGGCGGACAGTGTCATCGCAGCCTCACACGACACGGACTGAGTCCCATTCTATCGGGCTCGCTCATTCAGCGAGGCGCCCGTCATTTCATTTGCATTTGGGTGGGTTTTGAGGGTCGCCGAACGCTATCCGCTAGTTTTAGCCATTCGGCTGCCATTTCGCGCTGGATAGTGCGAGAATCCGGATCAGTTGCCGAAGTCACTAAGTACAAACAATGCGCGGCGTAATGCGCATATTGTTTCCGCTTGTCACTCTTTGGAATTGCCATGCCCCCCTCCGTGACGAATCAGCCGCTCGGAGAAACTGGAGCACGCCATCACGGCTAGTCTGGTCAAAACAGACCACTCTGCAAATCCGGTCAGTATTCATCCGCCTATAGGAAAAGATTAGAAATCTAGCGGCGCCGCGAGCACGAACATCCGAATGAACCAGTGCACTTTCTTCTATTAGCGGCGTTTCGGACGAATACCTCTTGCCGAATTGGCAGTCTCACTTGAAGAGCGCCATAGGGCACACCATGTGAAGTGGAGAGGCTGCTTTCGTATTGCGACCCGCAGCGAGCCTCGCTTTTGTCCAAAAAATTAGCAGAAACACAGCTCAGGAGGAGCGCATGAAATTTCGCCCGCTACACGACCGTGTTGTTGTAGAGCGTATTGATCCCGATGCGAAGTCCGCCGGCGGCATTATCATCCCCGACACTGCCCAGGAGAAGCCCTCGCAGGGCGAGATCATCGCCGTTGGTCCAGGCGGCCGCAACGAGAGCGGGAAGTTGATCCCGATCGACTTGAAAGTCGGCGACCGCGTGTTGTTCGGCAAATGGTCGGGAACCGAGGTCAAGCTCGATAACGTCGATTACTTGATCATGAAGGAAAGCGACATCATGGGCGTGCTTGATGGCGCTGCCGTATCGCCGGCCAAGAAAAAAGCCGCATGACGCCTGTCGTCGATTGCTCGGTACTCACTTAAAACAAACAATAAATGGAGTTTTCAAATGGCTGCCAAAGACGTTAGATTCTCAGTAGATGCGCGCGACAGAATGATGCGCGGCGTCGACATCCTGGCCAATGCAGTGCGCGTGACGCTTGGCCCCAAGGGCCGCAATGTCGTGCTCGACAAATCGTATGGCGCGCCCCGCATCACCAAGGACGGGGTTACCGTCGCTAAAGAGATCGAACTCGAAGACAAGTTTGAAAACATGGGTGCGCAGATGGTGCGCGAAGTCGCCTCGAAGTCATCCGACTACGCCGGTGATGGCACGACGACCGCCACGGTTCTTGCACATGCGATCGTACGGGAAGGCGCCAAGTCCGTAGCCGCCGGCATGAACCCGATGGATCTCAAGCGCGGCATCGATCTTGCGGTTGAAGCGGTGGTCGAGGACCTTAAGAAAAACTCGAAAAAAGTCACCTCGAACGAGGAAATCGCCCAGGTCGGCACGATTTCCGCCAACGGCGATACCGAAATTGGAAAGTTCCTTGCCGATGCGATGAAGAAAGTTGGCAACGAGGGCGTGATTACGGTCGAAGAAGCAAAATCCCTGGAAACTGAACTCGAGGTCGTCGAGGGCATGCAATTCGACCGCGGTTACATTTCTCCCTACTTCATCACCAACGCCGAAAAGATGCGGGTAGAGATGGAGGACCCCTATCTCCTGATCTACGATAAGAAGCTTTCAGGCCTGCAGGAATTGTTGCCGCTGCTTGAGGCGGTGGTGCAGACCTCGAAGCCACTCTTAATCATCGCCGAGGATATTGAGGGCGAGGCTTTGGCTACGCTTGTCGTCAACAAGCTGCGCGGTGGCCTCAAGGTTGCGGCGGTGAAAGCACCAGGCTTTGGTGATCGCCGCAAGGCCATGCTTGAAGACATTGCGATTCTCACCGGCGCTCAGGCGATCAGCGAGGAACTTGGCATCAAACTCGACAAGGTTACTGTGAACATGCTCGGCCGCGCTAAGAAGGTGATAATCGAGAAGGAGAACACCACCATTGTCAACGGCGCGGGTAAAAAGTCCGACATCGAAGCACGCATTATCCAGATCAAAGCGCAGATCGAGGAAACTACCTCAGACTACGACGGTGAAAAGCTGCAGGAGCGCCTTGCCAAGCTTGCGGGCGGCGTCGCGGTGATCCGCGTCGGCGGCGCGACCGAGGTCGAGGTCAAGGAGCGCAAGGACCGCGTGGATGATGCCATGCACGCGACCCGTGCAGCAGTCGAGGAAGGTATTCTTCCTGGGGGCGGCGTAGCGCTGTTGCGTGCCAGCGAGGTACTCAAGAAGGTGCGCACGCAGAACGACGACCAGAAAACCGGCGTCGAGATCGTCCGCAAGGCGCTCTCCTCTCCAGCGCGCCAGATCGCGACCAATGCCGGCGAAGACGGGTCCGTGATCGTCGGCAAGATCCTTGACAAGGATCAGTACGCCTACGGTTTCGACGCCCAGAATGGCGAGTATGTAAACCTCGTTTCTAAGGGCATTATTGACCCGACCAAGGTTGTTCGGGCGGCCCTTCAGAATGCAGCGTCGATCGCCGGGTTACTAATCACTACGGAAGCCATGGTCGCCGAAAGGCCGAAGAAGGACAGTGGGACCCCGGCTATGCCTGGCGGTAGCATGGGCGGCATGGACTATTAAGCCCATCCTCATCGAAATGACGAAGGTCCGGGATTTATTCCGGGCCTTTTTTCTTGTTCCGTCGCACGAATTATCGCTTTTTCCCCTTCGCGTTCTTCTTCGAAAAAATCGCGTTCCAGTTTTCCTTGTAGGCGGTGCTAACCGGTTTCTGGCCTTCCCCCCGGCTATAGTTTGAAGGTGGGGCGGCGGCTGCCTCGCCGCCCTCGGTCTTGGATACGGCTTCACCTGCAGTGCTTTTGTCCTTCGCGGCTGCCTCGCTTTTTGGAGCGGGGTCGGCTTTGGCTTTTTTGTTGTCGCTGGGCATCGTCTTTCCTCACGCTAAGCGGACGTATCCTTGGTTTTGCGAATTGGTTGTGGGCTATCACAAGCAATCGGACAATAGGAAACGGAGGGGTGTCACATGTCCGCTCCTGGCCCATAACGGACGGCTCGACCGGCGCAGTTCGTGTCCGCTATTGGGTGGAAAGCGGACGCGTGAACGGACGGCGGGCGCGGCAGCTAATGACCCAAAGCGGACATTCGCATTGAGCAGCTCTCTGTGTTCAGCGATCGTTCCCGATTGCCGATTTGTTCCTATGTACAGGGCGGACTGGCCCTTTCCATCCCTTTGAAATACAAGCGTTCCCTCTTGATTTGTGGACTGGCCCCTTTGAACTAAACCGTTTTGTCCAGCGATTGAGGTTCTGACGATTGCGAGGCGGGCTGTGATTTCCAAAGCGGACCAATACCGCACGAAGGCTGTGGAATGTGACAAGCGCGTCGCTGTTGCCCTTGACGCCGATATCAAAGAGCAGTTCGAAGACTTGGCGCGACAATGGCGCGAAATGGCGAAGCAAGTCGAACGCATGTTCCGGTAGGCCACCAACTAAGTTGTCTCAAGTGACTTCACATGAGTAAACGGCGGATTTTCGGGTCCGGCCTTTTGCGCTAAATTGAAGCCATGCCGACCGCTGAAGAATATCGGCGGTAATGTCTGGCCTGGGCGAAACAGGCTGTGACCGATTCTGAACGCGAGACCTACCTCCAAATGGCTCAGGATTGGCTGCGGGCCGCAACACTCGCCGAGATGCCAAGCATTCCGAACCAAGACATCAATCTCGGTACTTGAGTCTATCCCGACACACTAGACTCATGGAGGTCGCCTCAGTTGGCGGCCTCTTTCTCCAGTTCAATCTTCAATTCCACCGGTTCGCCATCGCCGTCATAGATTTGTGAGACGTTCATTGCGAACGTTCGAAACTAGCGAACAGGCAGGCCACTCGTTACAGGAATCTTATTGAGAAGAGCGATCAGCAATGGATCGAGCACCAAGCCTGTGCCATCGGCTTCCGCTGCCGTTCTCTTTTCCTTTTCCTCATGTGCATCCGGCGGAGTTAGTGGGTCCCGAACAACGATTTCTGTCCGCTTTTGGGAGTAGACCGGGTGCCGCGAATTGCAGCAACCGTGTCCGCTAATGACCCGAAGGGGACATTGGCGGCACCGCCGCGTCAGCTCGCCGCTTCCTTCCTTTCGAACCAAGCGCACAACGTCGCTTATTGGCCCGCACCGGCTTTTGGAAGGGAATGCGAGACATCCCAAATTGCCAGCTTAGCGACGCACCGAAAGGCCCAGGGTAAACCTGGGCTTCTTTTTTATGAGCGGCCGAGCAATCCTCCGGCCCCTGTCTAACCGGCACTTTGTTGGCGCCTTTCCCAGCTTCGAAGGGCTGGGCCAGTCGGAGCGGGCAATCTGTGTCGAATCGCTCACTGCGACGTTTAGGCTATGGGTGCAGATGCCATACCGTCCCCAATCCACCTCACGGGTGCGTGACAAACTCGCCTTGGGTTGCGGGCATCATAATTTGTTCTTAGTCCGCCGATAATTTATGGCCGGGTCAGTCGGGGGACCGTGAGAGTCCCCATGCTAGCGCGAATTTTGAGAAGCTATGACGCCCCTGAAATTTTAATGCTCGCGGGGGCAACACTTTGGATGTTCGTCGGCATCGCATATGTGCTCGGAACATTTTAGCTTAGGCAAGCTACGGCGCCGCAAGCGGCCGTTGGCTACCTTACCCGACATTCCAACGTCAGCACCATTTGTAGTGCGATTGAAAGGCTTACCCGCGTCGGCGTCGGCCGCAGCCTTGTCGCGCTCAGCCGCGACGCTGGTTCAGCAAATGGCGCATAAAAAGAGCCCCAAGCGGACAGGCTTGGGGCTCCGTAGTTATTGCCTCAGATTAGTCAGTGAAACCCCAGCGCTTGCGCTTGTGACCGGGATTTCTCCGACAATCGCGTGATCTGGGTGAACCGCGACCGTCGTCTTGGATCAACACTGCGACTATGAGGGTGTTCCCAGGCGCTAGTGTCCTAATTCTCTTAGTACGTCTTTTGACACTAGGATCTCGCTCGCAACAGAAATGACGAAGGCCCGATTTGCATCGGGCCTCTCTCTATTTATTTCTGCTGTTGGCTCTTGGAGTGAGCCTGCTCGCTATGTTGGCGGGCATTTTGGGAATGTTGCTGGGCGTTTGCTGAGTGTTCTTTGCCCTTGGCGTGGTCGCCTTTTTCATGATGTTCGGCCGCGGCGCGGTGGGATTTGGCTGCGTTTTCGTGATGTTCAGCTGCTTTATTGTGCTCGTCTCGAGCCATGGGGTTTCTCCGGCTAAGTTTAGAGGGACGAAGGAGCAACAACGAATGGCTGCACTAGTTCCTCGTCTGAACGAATCCCACCGGGGGAAACTGCTGATCGCCTCTTCCGGTTACTCAGCCTTTCATGACGTCTTTGTGAACCGGTCCGCGGCATCCTTGGCCGGCTGCATAGCTTCTTGCGCGACGGTCTGAGTTAAGCTCGTCAGTTCTTGGGTTTGTTTTTGTAACGTCTGGACCTGTTGCTCAGCGAAGCTTTTCAGGCTTTCAAAAGCGTCAGTCGACGATTTTGCGGTGACAAGGCTTTCAGCAAGATCAAAGCTCGCTTCTGTATTCGCGCGCATCATATTGATCATCTTGAGATTGAAGTCGCGAAGACTATCAATTGAGGCGGAAAAGCTACGTCCCATTTGACCCAACCCTTGTTGCGTTGCGGCCTCGCCCTTCCGTAGATTGTCTCGCGCGACGCTGGCTCCTTGATCGAAGCTGCTCATGGCTCTCTCCTATGCGGTACTGATGAACGGCAAATGCCGGTGATGTCTGTTTCTAGACACACACTGACGGACGATACCGGTGTGGGGAAGTCGGGAGTGGGGACAGCGGTGCCGCCCGTCCTGTCGTCAATCCCAGTAACGATCGCAAGTTCCTTGGTTTGCTTTATTATTGCGGCAACAGCTGCCGGGATGGCTCAACCGCCTTGTCCGCTTTGGCCCTTAGCTGGCGCGCCGGTCGGCAACTTCCGTGGCAGCTTCGGAGGCAAAGCAGACATCGCAAGATCGTCTACTCCACCGCGCCGGCACATCACGTTTAAGCACAGCCGACGCACGAAGCCGGTGTGCGCTGCATCCTCGACCAGGAGCCCCGCTCGTTGACAATGACCATGGTACTCGCGGCGGCCGCGACCTGGCACGCGCGCGGAATGCGATTCATAACAGCGGCTATCCTGGGATAGCGTCACCGCAGCGGAGGTGCAGAATGAAGCTCGTCCAAATCCTACTGCCCGTGAGAGATAACCACGGCCGCAAATTCAAACGCGCACTCTATTCGAAGCTTCATCGGGAGTTGGTTTTGCGGTTCGGTGGGCTGACCGCTCATGCGCGCTCGCCGGCACACGGCTTATGGACATCGAAAGGCTCGACCAAGCGAGATGACATGATCATTATGGAAGTGATGACCAAACGATTTGATCGGGCGTGGTGGAAGAAATACCGCAAGTCTTTAGAGAAGGCATTTCGCCAGGATGAAATTGTAATTAGGGTCCACGAGATCATTCAGGTCTGACCTCACATTATGTCTATTGCCCGCGGTGCATCCTCGCTCGGGCTGATCTGGTTTAGCACTGTCATTTGACATCTTGAGGCATACGATGAGTCGGCTGATATGATGATCTCTCCGCTCAGTTCGAAAAAAGAAGCCCCGGCGCGCCACTCTCGCGGGACGCACTACTAGATTAGCAACTCTGACGGAACCGCGTCGCATAAGCGGGCGTTACCTTCCAGATAACAACAAAGAGGAAAAGCCCATGGCTACGAGTGCAGATCCCACAGTGTCCGGCCGCGAGACGGTATCGCTCATTGGCAGTGATAAAGTGGAAGGGACTCCAGTCTACGGACGCGACGAGCGGAAAATCGGAATGCTACAGCGCGTGATGATCGACAAGATAAGCGGGACGGTTGCCTTCGCTGTCATATCTTTTGGCGGCTTCTTGGGGATCGGCGAGGATTATTACCCCATTCCGTGGTCGAACCTAAAATATGACAATCGGGTGGGTGGCTATGTGGTCGGCATAACCGAGGAGCAGCTCAAAGACGCTCCCAAATTTAGTAAGAACACCGATTGGGACTGGTCAAATCGGGAGCGAGACCGAGACGTAAACGGCTACTACGGCTCACCCCGCTCGTACTGACCGCCTTGTCGAAGGCGTGCGACCTCAGTGTCGCTCGCCACAGAACAGAAACTACTAGAGAGTGCCCACGGAAGGCACGGGCGTTTGGTATAATGTCGCCCAACGCCGGACACGTATTTCATAGTTCCTGTTCTCAAGGTTCTAATAACGGCTGGTAACTTGGAAGCTGCTTTCGATTTCGCTAGTGATTGCCCTGTCGGAAATATTGGGGACGTCATCGGGACCGGCTGCTGTGGTGGCTGCAAAATCCGATTCAATAGGATCGGAGCGTGAGAGTGTAATCCAGCAGCAAACGCCCTCGGGGAGAAACTCTAATTGAGTTTCGCCTTCAAAGTCGCGCGACAAACCATCCTTGAGCAGGCGGCTACCGAATCCTCGGCGAGATGGTGGGACGACGTGCGGGCCTCCTATTTCACGCCAACTCAGGTTCAGTTCTTCCTTCTGCGCCTTCCAAAGAAGTTCGACCCGGCCGCCGCGTTGTGAGAGAGCACCGTGCTTCACGGCGTTCGTGGCCAACT
>DATHPO010000042.1:0-3459 GCA_035483835.1 Terriglobales bacterium | reverse complement strand
GCCAGTGATCTCGACGTCAGCTCGATTCGCGCCACTGTGCTTGACCACGTTGCCCAGCGCCTCCTGAGCAACCCGAAAAAGACACAACGAGACATTCTTTGGAATGTCCGCGAACGTTCCGCGCTCGGTGAAATCCACCGGGATCTTGTATTTCGAACTCATCTCCTCACAAAGGCCCATCAGGGCTGGCGCTAGTCCCACATGCTCGAGTCTGCTTGAGTGGAGTTGATGGGAGAGGACGTGCATGTCAGACAGGATCTCCCGATTGTCTTTCATGAGTTCCTGGATTTTCGACCGTCCTTCGGTTTCGGATTCAGCCATTTTTTTCCAGACCTGCGTCAGCCCTATGCCTTGAAGTGCCAGACGCTGTGTGAAGTCATCGTGAAGCTCGCGCGCGATGCGGGTGCGCTCCTCTTCTTGAGCGGTAATCAGGCGGCCACTCAGCTCTTCGAGTGACTCTGCCGCCAGCTTTCGGTCGGTGATATCCACGCACGATCCGATATAGCCACAGAAGGTGCCGTCAGATTCAAGCCTGGGCACGCCGTAGTCAACGATCCAGCGATATTGTCCATCGAATCGCCGCAGGCGGTACTCCATCTCAAATTCGACGCGGGCGTCGAACGCGCTAGAATAAATTCGCAGACAGCGCTCCACGTCCGCCTGGTGCACGCCCGCCGTCCATCCGTCTCCCAGTTCCTGCTCCATCGAACGACCGGTAAAGTCCAGCCAGCCCTTATTGAAGAACTCGCACTGTTTGTTTGTTCCGGCCATCCAAATCAGCGCAGGAGCGGTATTCGCGACCAGACGAAAGCGTGCTTCGCTCTCCCGCAGAGTCTGTTCGGCTCGCTTACGATCCGTGACGTCCAATACCTCCGCAACAAAGTACTGAGGTTTGCCACGATCGCGGATCAGGGATGCGCTGCACTCCCCCCAGCGTATCTGTCCATCCTTGTGAAGGCAGCGTTTTTGCACTCCTTGGAAACTGGCTCCAGTCGCAAGTGCTTGGTCTAGCCTATGCGAAAACATCGGCCAATCTTCCGGATGAGTAACGGATTGAACCGTCCTGCCAAGAAGTTCCTCTTCTGTGTATCCGATGAACGTGGAGAATGCCTCATTGGTCGCGAGAAAGCGCCCTTCTGGAGAAACGATTGACATTCCCATGCCAGCGTCCCGGAAGACATTGCGAAATTTCTCTTCGCTCTCGCGCAACTCCTCTCCTGCCTCTTTGTGTTCTTCGACCACGGCTGCGAGGATCATGAATGGCACTGCCGTGAAAAATAAGAAGAGCTGCAGGGGCAACAAAGAGTTAAGTTCCCCCGCTCCAATGAAGGGTCCTTCGCCGTGCGTAACGCCCCAAATTGAGAGAAAGGCAATTATGAATACCGCAGTGCTGATCCCTGTTGATCCAAAACGCAGAGCTGACCAAAGCAAGAAAGGCACCAAAGAATAAAGCAGCGCCGGAGACACATTCTTCTCAGGAACCACAAAAATCAGGAAAGCGAGAAGAACCAACGAAGCGACCAAGGAAGCTGCTTCCAGATAATAAATATGCGGCCTTTTTCCCCAGGCCTTTGCTTCGCGTACCCAGCCCAGGAATGCCGGCAGCAATGTGAGGAAACCGAGCGCCTCCGAAAGGAAACTGGTCCGCCAGCCCGCCCAATAGTTCGCCGTGGAAGTAAGGGCGCCGAGGAAGGCTCCCGCGAACGGCGCGAGGAAAACGGCAAAAAATGAATATTTCGTCAGCGCATTCAGGCTATTCAGCCGGGGCGGACCGTGGAACAAGTAGCTAAGACAAAGCGCGGCAGTAAGGACCTCCACCGCATCTGCCAGCATGAACCAGACAATCGTACGAGCCGGCACGCCATCCTGCAAAGTACTGAGAATAAACGCACCGAAGGCTGCGGCGATGAGTATCGGCCACATCCTCCGCGGAACCAGAAGCAGCACTGAGACAAGAAGCGCGCAACCCGGCCAAAGGGGCGACAGCATTGAGGGATGCAGTATAAGAGCGCCCCCTACCCTGGAAGCGAAGTAGGAGAGTGTGGCGACGAGACAAGCCATGACCGCAATGCGAAGCGGGGAATCCCACTTCGCGGCTCCCGACGACAGGCGTCCCGGGTCGGCTTCCATCACCTGCTCCCGCTGCACAAAGCGCTCAAAATGAAGACTAAAATGACGGATCAAATATGCTCAGCGTGAACCTTCACGTCGAGCATCGAGTTTAAGGGAGCACTTTCCTGTGCCGCGCGTCACAGGTCGCGGTTAAGAGAATCACGAAAAAGGCGTATTAGTTTTGTGCGTGTCTGGTCTAAGAGCAGGCGTCGCGGACTAAACACTCGGTTGAACGTGAAACAAGTTGTACCCGATGCCAGGAATGTACCACCACTTATGAATAAAGACCAATTAACTTTTGCGCAATATGGAGAAGGATCCCTGGCAGGCCCGCCGGGACTGAAGCACGACGATTCGTAGTCTGTTTTGTAGCCTGCCCGACAGGTCCATCTCTGGGACTTCCGCGATTTTAATTTCCGTTTGCTAGGTGCCGCCTGATTGATTGGATTCTTGCGTGGTCCCATCGTGAAATAAGAGAGTTCGGAACTTGTCTTCGCCCAACATCCGCCTCATCTCCCGGAAGCCAAAGAGGGGAATGAAAGTGCAGAAGACGACGACGCTGCGGGCTAGCAATTCATCGAGGCGGATCTCGTGGAGCGCCCCTGCAATATCCTGGCCGTGCACGAGTCGCTTGATCGCTTCTTCCAGAAAATGGAAAGCCAGTACAAGCAAGCTGAAAAGAAATGCTTTGTAGACAGCGGAATAGAACAACGGTTTGTGTTCGTACCTGTTGCCGATGTGTACGGCCTCTCCTATGAGGATCACTTTCGTGATCACCAGGGCGTTGATCAATGCGGTTCCATAGGCGAAGTACGAAATATGGAAGCGGCCGAGCAGGAGCATGCCGTAAGTCGCGAGCGCGCAAAAGAAAAAAGCCAGATATAAAAAGACCACGGCGATTTCCCGAAACTCATGGGCAGCCTTTTCCTTCAAACTGGATTTCTGGGGATTTGAGGCGTTCATTCAATCCTGCTTTTTTCCGCAGACCGGCCTTATCAATTTCGACACGCAGACTGGCGGCTTTACCTACCAGGCCAGCTATTGTGTCAAATGCACCGGAGGCCCACTGACTCGCTTCGCCTTGAGAGCGACAGTCACTTCGACGCGGTCGGCAATCTTGATGAAGGGAATGCCGCTGTTCATGCCATAGTCCTTGCGGTCGAAGGCCATCGTCCCTTTCACCTCGCCCGAGCCTGGTCCCTCACGGTTAAGGGTCAAATTCAGTGTCTCGGCCTTCGTGACACCGCGAATCGTGAAATTGCCTGCCACATCAAAGGTGTCGGGGCCGGTCTGCACAATCTTCGTTGACTTAAACGTGATCAGTGGATCCTTCTTGACGTCGAAGAA
>DATHPO010000041.1:0-39078 GCA_035483835.1 Terriglobales bacterium | reverse complement strand
AATTCGAAAGACTTCGGCGAGAGAATACTTGTGACTGCTCTCCGTCCAGATGGTTTCGCCTTCAAAGAAGGTAACTGACAAGGAAGCAGCAGGTATGCTGACGATTTGTTTCTTGCGGGAACGAAGGTGCATCTCTACGCTGCCCGCGTCCTGATTGAACCGAGCTACGTGTTCGAATTGCGGGAGGACGAAGTCGGCATCAAGTTCCCGATTCATTCGCCCTAGCAGGTTCAAATTGAAGGCCGCCGTCACGCCGAGCGGATCATTATACGCATCGAGCAATTGATGAATCGGTTTCGCGAGGTCGGTACCCAGGAGCAACGCGTCGCCCGCTCGCAGGATCTCCCGCATTTGACGCAGGAATTTTACGTCCGCCGGATGCTCAAAGTTACCAATCGTGCTCCCCAGGAACAGCACCAGCAACTGCTCCCCGGCCTGGCGTTGAGCCGCCACCTCCAACAGTCCATCAAGATATTCGCGCTCAAACCCGACGATGCTCACCGAATCAATGTCGCCGAGCTCGCGTTCGCACATGGTGAGCGCAGCCCGCGAAATTTCGATTGGGCAATACGAAATGTGCTGATGGCGGCTCAGCGCTTCGAGCATCCACCGCGTCTTCTTGCCGCTACCGCTGCCCAATTCGGCCACCACGGTCGGAGGAGTGAGTCTCGCCACGATGTCCTCCGAATGGCGCCGCAGCAGGCGCTCGTCAGCGCGGGTCAATCCGTACTCTGGCAGGACGCTGATGACCTCGAAAAGCGCGGACCCAACGCTGTCGTACAAATATTTCGAAGGCAGTTCTTTCTGCCCGGATTTGGTTAAGCCCAGGCGCACATCGGTGATCAGATCGGAATTTGTGCCGGTAGTGAAAGCCTGTGTCAGCATGCTGTCCTCCGAAATCGATTAGTTGCTCACACAACGAAATCCCGCATAAACATATTGGTAGTGAGGCTGAAACCAGTTGCGAAAAGAGCGGCGCAGCATACACGCGGCCGTGCGCGCCGATCCACCTTTCATCACGTAGTGCTTGCCATCAAAGAAGTCCGCGGAGTAGCCCGGATAAAACGAAAATCGCTGGAAGCCGGGAAACGGTTCGAACCGGCTCGACGTCCACTCCCACCCGTTGCCTAGCAAATCAGCGACGCCGAAAGCGCTCTGGCCCTCGGGAAATTCGCCGACTGAAGTCGGGTCCCAGCTATTGAAATCAAAATTTCCTTTGACCGAGGTCGGCAACTCAGTGCCCCACGGAAATGGTCTCTCAGTGTTCTTCTCTGTTCCGTAAGCTGCTCGATGCCACTGCGCTTCGGTCGGCAGCGACTTCCCTGCCCAGCGAGCATACGCGCTGGCCTCGGCTTGGCTCACATACACAGGCCAGTCCAGAGGCAAAGGGATTTCGTCGAACATGGTGCGGCAATACCAACGGTCGCGAGTGCGGCTCCAAAACACCGGATAGAGAATGCCCTGCGCAGATCGCCACTTCCAATCCTCTTCCGTCCAGCAGGCAGGATTCTCGTAGCCCCCCGCCGACACAAAATCAAGGTACTGACCGTTCGTCACTTTATACTTGTCGATTGCGAACGCCGTTACGTCGACGGTCTGCGCTTCATATTCGTTGTCCCAACCAAACGCGCTCTTATCGTCCCGGGAGAGTCCAAGGGTCACGCGCCCGGCGGGAATCTCGATCATTGCGGGTGAAATTGGGGGAACAACCAGTTCAGGCCTGCGTTGCTTTCGAAGCTTCCGATCAAGCGGCAACTGGTGCAGCATGTAGGCTAGCGTTTCCGCATGCATCAGGCGATGTTCGATGGCTACGTCAAGCAATGTCTCGGCGGAATAATCTGCGCCCACCGGATTAGAAGTCCAATCAGCGGAGGTTAATGCTGCCAGCCCTTCATCAATGCTGTCGCGGATTCGCTTGACGTAATGACGGGCATCCGCGACCGAAGGCCAATCGATCGGTTGGTCGGACGGAAGAGCTCCATTCACCGGATCAATTCCGAAGGCGAATAACCGGTCGAAGTCGGCATGGAAAGTCTTGAGGCCCAGAACCCGTTCGCGCAAAAGATTCCAATCGAATGCTTCCAAATGTCCGAGATAAAAAATGATTCGATGTCTCTCCGGAATAGGCCGCTCATACAGGGAGTCGGGACGGACAATGTCGAAAATCTCATCCGTTCGAATCCGAGCCTCGGACATCCGCTCAAGCAGTTGGTGCGGAACTTCGACTTTATTTTGCGCGACGAGCATCTTTGCCTCCAAAGTCGCTTGTTGACGCCATGTTCACGAACTGCGCTTCCGATTCAAATCAACGCGCAGCTTTTCCCCAGCCAGCTTGCTCTGTGTGTTTACCTGCGCCTGCACTATCAGGCGGGCTGCGGTCCTGGGTCTCTTGTCCTGCCATCCGGCAAATGCGCTTCAACCTTAGATGCCCATCGGCACAGGTAGGTACATTGATTTTGTGGCAATTGCGAATCTTTCGAAATCAGCTGGCAAATGAGTAACATACGCGGCGCTAATACAGAGAACTTGGAACCCATTCCCTGCATCGCCGCTTCGAGTGCAGTAAAATGTGTACTTCTTCGGATGGTGTTTTTCCTCGGGAGGCCATATGAAAGTCCAGCCTATCGCTCCTGCCCTGTGGCCGGAATTACCACTTGACGCTTGGAAGGACACCTACGCGACCCTGCACATGTGGACCCAGATCGTGGGCAAAGTCCGCCTGGCCCTGTCTCCAAGACTCAATCATTGGTGGGAAGTACCGCTATACGTCACTTCACTTGGACTCACAACCTCTCCGATCCCATACGCCAGTGAGATTTTTGAGATTCAGTTCGATTTCATCCACCATGAGCTGGTCATTCGGACGAGCAGGGATGAGAAAAAAGTGATGGCGCTCGCGCCGCGAACCGTTGCCGATTTTTACAAAGAATTCATGCAGTGCCTGAACGCACTGGACATTCACGTGAAAATCTGGAAGATGCCATGCGAAGTTCCCGACCCGATTGCGTTTGACAAGGATACAAAGCACGCTTCGTACGACCCGGAATACGCAAACCGGTTCTGGAGGATACTTGTCCTCACCGACGAGATCTTCAAGGAATTCCGGTCACGCTTTATCGGCAAGAGCAGCCCAGTGCATTTCTTTTGGGGAAGCTTCGATCTTGCAGTTACGCGCTTTTCAGGTCGAAGGGCACCACCGCGAGAAGGGGCAGACCCGGTCACGCAAGAGGCATATTCTCACGAAGTGATCAGCGCCGGTTTCTGGCCCGGCGGTGGAGATATCAAGGGCCCGGCATTCTACGCCTACGCCGCTCCGGAACCGGCGGGATTCGCCGAAACCCGCATCGCCCCGGCGAGCGCTTTCTATCATGCGCAGATGCATGAATTCTTTCTGATGTACGACGACGTCCGGAGTACCGCATCGCCGAAGGCCGCACTTTTGGAATTCATGCAGACGACCTATGATGCAGGCGCGAGCCTCGGGAAATGGAATCGCGAGGAACTGGAGCGGCCTGCGGCTTGACCGGTGACCAAGGCGCTATGGGAACGTTTGCGCGGGATAGACGGTTGCTCCGCTTCTCGTAAACTCGAATCTTAAAATCCATTCGCTCGGCACACCCCGTCCATCGATCTGAGCCGGTTTGAATTTCCACTGCCGTGCAGCCTCCAGAGTTCGCTCGGCAAAATATTTGCTCGGTCCTCGAGAGTCAAACTTCGCCAGCACCACATTGCCGGATGAATCGACGGTGACTTTAATCCTGATCTTTAGCTTGCCGTGAACGGTCCTCAACGCGGCATTCGACACCTCGGGCATAACCTGGTGGGCTACTGTACCCTGACTCCGAGCGCCGGCGGAATTCTTCGCAGCGACAGACGGCGCATTCGCGGAAGCAGGCGAACTGGAAGCTTGCTGCTTATTCATTGAGTTCTGCTCCGGCGCGTTCTGCGCGGACTGCCCAACTTCGGCGTTCTGTGGAGATGCTGCCCCCTCGCCGCTCGGGTGGTGATGCAACACTCTCGAGCCCAGAACTGCCAGCAGCACCAGTCCGGCTGCGATCGCTGGCGCCAGATAACCCCACTTCGCAAAAGAACCCTTGCGCTGAATAATTTCTCTTTCCTGAGGTGCAAGCGAAGCCTGATTCAACCTTTCCGCGATTTCAGGAACCGTCCATCGCTGTTGCGGGTTCCGTCGCAAACAGTGACTCGCAATATCGAAGAATGGCAAAGTTTCTGGCAACAGTAGTTCCGCCTGCCCGGTTCCCTTCCAGACCGGCGGACTCTGAGTCATCGCTTCGACCAACGTCACGCCCAGCGACCAAACATCCGCAGCCGGCGCCATCCCCGCACCGTCCGCAACCTCCGGCGCCGCGTAGCCATTCGTCGCACCCAGAACCCGGCTCGATTCGCCAACTCCGCAAAGACCGTCGCTCGAAATCTTTATGAGATCGCCCACCGCCATGACGTTTGCCGGCTTGATGTGGCCATGCACGAAACCTTTTGCATGAATGTAGGCCAGGACATCGAGAACAGGCCGGAACGTTTCCCGTGCTTCATCGGGCGTCAGTGGTCGATAAGGAAGAATCTGCGAAAGGCTTTCTTCGGCGTATTCGGTTACGGCGTAAAGCAGCTGCGTACCCTCGATCTCACAGTGGCCCGTTTGAAAGAGGCGAAGCAAGTGAGGATGGGATAATTTCGCAGCCAGTTCCCACCAGGAGACCTGAAGTTCAGGATTCGCAGCGTTGGCCAGAATCAGTTTGATCGCCACGTCCTGAGGTTCGCGATCCGTGCGCTTGGTGAGAAACACAGCGCTGCGATCCGAGCCGCCCAGATAACGCAGCAACGGAAACTCCTCATTGACGACTTGGCCTTCCCACTTCTTCCAGGCCTCGGGCATTCTCCTCCACCGTTTACCGCTTGTGCGGGTCAAGGTATTGTAACCGAGCAGACGTGCCGCGCCCGGATCAGTGTGCTTACTTCATTTTATTTGCGGGGAATGCCGGGCTTCATAAGCAGCGATATCGGATTCGTGTTGCAGAGTGAGTCCGATGTCGTCCAGCCCTTCGAGCAAGCAATGGCGGGTGAACTCGTCGATCTGGAATGCAGCGGATAATCCATGATCGTCGTGCACCTTGCATTGCTCGAGATCGATCGTGATCTCATAGTCGGGATGCTCTGCCGCCCGCCGTGCGATCTCGGCGACTTCGTCTTCGCTCAAGACAACGGTCAGCACGCCGTTCTTCACACAATTGTTGGCGAATATATCAGCGAAAGAAGGTGCGATGAGGACGCGGAAACCGAAATCTTCCAACGCCCAGACGGCATGTTCTCGCGACGATCCACAACCGAAATTCTTTCCCGCCACCAGAACGCTCGCTTCCGCATAGCTTGGATGGTTCAAAACAAATGACGGATCGTGCTTGCCGTGGCCGTCGCGACGCCAATCGAAAAATAGAAACTCGCCGAAGCCGGTGCGTTCGATTCGTTTCAGAAACTGCTTGGGAATAATCTGGTCGGTGTCCACGTTGGCCCGATGCAGCGGCGCGACGCGGCCTTTGTGGGTACGAAAGGGTTTCATGGTTACCTCAAGACTCTTCCCCTTAGGGTTGCTTGACCAACTGCCAGGCGTTCAGTTTGCGACCTTCTTCCTTTGTGTACCTTTGTGTCCTTTGTGGTTCAGCATTTGCACTTCATCAACCACAAAGAACACAAAGTACGCAAAGGATGTTTATGAAAACTTCCCGTCCTCGCCCAAATCCTACTAGTCAAGATCTCATCAACGAAAATGCCAGTTGCGAATATCCGTGAAGTGTCCGGCGATCGCCGCCGCGGCAGCCATCATCGGACTCACGAGATGCGTACGCCCGCCGCGTCCCTGGCGGCCCTCAAAATTGCGATTGCTGGTCGAAGCGCAACGCTCGCCAGGCTGCAGAATATCCGGATTCATCCCCAGGCACATCGAGCACCCGGATTCTCTCCATTCGAACCCGGAGTCCAGAAAAATCCTGTGCAGTCCTTCCTGCTCCGCCGCGTGCTTCACCGCTTGCGACCCCGGTACGACCATGGCCCGCACTTTGGGAGCAACCCGATGTCCCTTGGCGACGCGAGCCGCAGCCCGCAGGTCTTCGAGCCGCGAGTTGGTGCAAGAGCCGATAAAAACGCGATCCACAGAAATGTCTTCGATCCGAGTGCCCGGTTCAAGTCCCATATATTCCAGCATGCGCTCGACCGCCGGACGGTCCGCAGGCAGCTTCAAATCCCGCAATTCAGGAATACGTCCATCGACGGGCGCGATCATCCCCGGATTCGTGCCCCAGGTAACAAACGGTGCCAGTTGCAAAGCATCAATTTCCGCGACCGCGTCATATCGCGCTCCTTGATCGGAAGCCAGGCCTCGCCAGCGCGTGACCGCTTCGTCCCAATCCCGCGGGGCAAAGCGCCGGCCCTTCATGTAAGCAAAGGTAGTCTCATCGGGTGCGATCATCGCGGCTCGCGCACCGGCCTCAATGCTCATGTTGCACAAAGTCATCCGGCCTTCCATGGAAAGGCCGCGAACCACCTCGCCCGTATACTCGATCACGTGACCGGTGGCCCCATCGATCCCAATCTGTCCAATCACTCCGAGAGCGAGATCCTTGGCGCTCACTCCTTCCCCAAGCTTGCCACGAACTTCGATGCGCATGGTCCGCGGCTTGCGCTGAGGCAGACACTGCGTGGCCAGCACATGCTCGACTTCCGAGGTTCCAATACCAAACGCCAATGCTCCAAACGCGCCATGGGTGCTGGTGTGGCTGTCGCCGCAGACGATCGTCATCCCCGGCTGAGTTAATCCAAGTTCCGGACCGATCACGTGCACGATGCCCTGCTCGGACGAATCCATGTCGAACAGAGGTACGCCGAAATCTTGGCAATTCTGCTGCAGGGCCTGAATCTGCCGCGCCGCAATGGGATCGGTGATGGGCGTGCCACGAGGCTCGGTCGGAATGTTGTGATCGACGGTCGCGACCGTGCGCTTAGCTTGGCGCACTTTGCGGCCTGCCACCCGCAATCCTTCGAAGGCCTGCGGCGAAGTGACTTCGTGCACCAGGTGCAGATCGATGTAAAGCAGCGGCAGTCGTCCGGACGGAACACAGACCACATGCTCGTTCCAGATCTTGTCAAACAGCGTGAACTTCTCAGCCATAGTTTTGGATTGATCCAATCTAACTCGCGAGCGGCCGTTTTTCAAAGGGCGGCGGAGCTTGCGGACCATTCTCGGACCCAATATTTGTTAACCGGCATCCATCGCCTGATCTTGTGGAACGACAGGGCAGGCCCAGACTGACGCAGATAATGCGCGCCTTAATTTGTGTTAACCACTGATCGCCTCTAGGTCACCTTGTAGAGTCGCAACGGAAATACTGTGCTGTAGCGAAGGAAATCGTCGTCAGTAGTGAAAACCTGCCAGCCCCTGCGAAGCGCGGTGGCGCAAATGAGAAAGTCGATCGCAGATCCAGCGATGCCTCGCGCGCGGCACTGATTGTTCAGTTGAGCGGCTTCTTCGTAGTCGGCAACGCCCAAGGAAGCCTGTTCAAAGGCCCGGAGTTGGTCTCGTAGCTTCTTGAAGCTTCCTTCTTCGCGCAGGCCGGACAGCAATTCCTGCCGGACAGGACCCACAAGTTGAGCGCGCCCGTCCTGAATAAGTTCTCGCAAAGCTTGAGTGAAGCGCTGCTCGCGCGAGTTCAGGCCTGCATCTGTGCGGCGCAAAGCAAGCGACCATATAGGCGTGTCCACCAGTACCAGCATGATCAGGAGCGCTTTCTGCCGCGCTCCGCTTTGTAGTCGTACTTGGGATCGAAGTCGAAGCTGCCAAATGCATCGAGAATGCGGAGCTGTTTTCGGCGCAACACGTATTCGGCCAAAGCGGCATTGACAGCCTCCTTTTTTGTTTTGTGGCGGCCGGCGCGGCGGGCTTCCTCGATCAGGTTGTCGTCAAGAGCGAGATTCGTCGCCATGTGTGGAGTATTACACAATCTAGTGTGTAAGCAAAGAGACCCTTCCCAGTGTGCTTTTTTCCCGACTGTACTTACCGTCCAACCCTGTTACCAAAGTAATCTGGCAGCCAACACGAGAGACGAGCAAAATGGTGGGCTTATTTGAACGGGGCCCCGAGATCGCGAGTTGATCTTCCCCCGGGGAGCGGTTCCATGATCGAGCGCAGAATGATCGAGCGCAGAGTTGACCATCTGACGCGCAAGCGGGTAGCCGAGATGTCCCCAGAAGAAATGAGAGTCGCCTTACTAGTCTCCGAAAGAACAGGCGGCCCGAACCGGCGCGCCTTTGACGACGGGCCCTCGAGCCCGTTCATCGCCATGAGCGATGTCGACGGCCTGAAGGCGTTGAACGACCAATACGGCTACTCCGCCGGCGACATACTCATCCGCAGATTTGCCGAGGTACTCACAAGCGTCGGTCTAGACGCCTATCACGACAAAGGCGATGAGTTCCTGTGCAAGGGAGATTCCTATCAGGAACTAAACCTCAAACTCACAGAGGCACAGCAACGTTTGCGGCGCGAGCCTTTTGCAGTTTGCGGATTGGATGGTCGCATCACCACCATCGAGGGAGCCGATTTTTGCTTCGGAATCGGCACCAATCTGGAGGAAGCCGAGGTTTCTCTCAAGCACCAGAAAGAGCTTCAAAAGGTATCGAAGTAGGTTGCCGCAGAGTTTTGTTTTTCGTGTATACCGCTAACCCCCACAATATAAAAGGCTTCCCTGCCTTCTCCGGATGTAACCAGGCAGGGTTACCGTAGATTTCCATATAGCCTGAAAGTGCCATTCCCGCCCGCCCGGCCTACTGCTACATTAGTCCTCGAGCAGACTTCGGGGGAGGGCTGCTTCGACGAACGTCCCAGAAACTCTAACGAGTGCTGGGGCGTTTTGTTTTGCACGCGAATGTTAGCGCGGGCATCCAGGCCGGTGCGAACTCAAAATGATGCCATCAGTGTTCTCGTTGAAAGCGGTATCTTCCGCGTCGCTCCCGCGCAATGGTCTCCGCCACTTTAAGGAAAGCACGCCCAGCGTGCGACAAGCTCGCCGATTTCCGATAGATCAATCTTAGCTTGCGGTGCAGCCGCAACTCCCGCACCGGAATGCGAATCAGTTCCCCATGGGCCAGTTCGTTTTCCACACTGATCTCAGGAACCAGCGCGACTCCATTGCCCATTACCACGAAGCGTTTGATCGCTTGCAGAGTGGGCAGTTCAATGTCCATGTGCAACGGCGTCTTGTGCCGTTTGAAAGCCTGAATCACTTTTTCGCGATAGGGCGAAGCCACATTGTGCGCGACAAACGACTCGGCTCCCAACTGCCGGATGCTGACCTGATGCGCACTCGCCAGCGGATGACTCGGAGGAACCACGAAAATCAGCTCGTCCAGGTAGACCACCGTCGAACAAAGCTGCGGCTCCTGCGGATCGTAAGTGAGCACTCCAAGCTCGGTGCTGTGCCGCAGTACGTCGTCCGGGATGTGGCTGCCCAGCGACCGCCGCACCGTGATTCTTATCATGGGGTGCAGTCGGCGGAATTCCGCCAACACGGGCAACAGGTACAGCGCGGTGAATTCATTGGCCGCGATCGCCAATTTGCCTTTCTGCAGCTCTCGTAATTCCACCAGCGCTTCCTGGGCGTCTCCGCGCAGGTTCAATAATCTCTCCGCGTATTCCTGGAGCACGCGGCCAGCGTCGGTCAGCACGCCTTCCCGCGACGAGCGATCGAACAGCGGTTCTCCCAGTTCGTCTTCAAGTTTGCGGATCGACTGGCTCACCGCCGACTGCGTCCGGTACAGCTTTTCGGCCGCGCGCGAGAATCGCCCCTCCCTCGCCACCGCCAGAAACACCTCGAGTTGCCCCAGATCCATCGAGCCCATTCCTTTAGCAGAACTTCAAGCTTCATTAGCTCCGCTTATGATGATAACTATATCTAATGATAATTGTAGGATTATAAGCTTGCTTAATACGCCTGTCTACGTAGGATTGACTCTTCATCCCCTAGGAGGGCAGCGATGGAACGCATCACGATTTTCGACACGACTCTGCGCGATGGCGAGCAGTCGCCCGGTTGCAGCATGAATGTGCCGGAGAAGCTGCGCATGGCGCATCACCTCGACCGCTTGGGTGTCGATGTGATCGAGGCTGGATTTCCTATCGCGTCCGAAGGTGACTTCGCAGCCGTGCAAGCCATCGCCGCCGTAGTGCGGCGTCCCATTATCGCCGGTCTCGCTCGCGCCTGCGCCAAGGACATCGAACGTGCCTGGCAGGCCCTTCAAGGCGCCGCCCGCCCACGCATTCATGTCTTCCTCGCCACTTCCGACATCCATCTGAAATACAAGCTTCGCATTTCACGCCAGCAGTGCCTGGAACAAGCCATTGAAGCGGTACGCCTGGCCAAGAGTTTGTGTGACGATGTCGAATTTTCTCCCGAGGACGCCACTCGCACCGATCCCGAGTTCCTGTGTCAGGTCGTCGAGGCCGTCGTAGCCGCAGGCGCCACCACGGTAAATATTCCAGACACGGTTGGATATACCACGCCGGTGGAATTTGGCGAACTGATCTCCACCATCCGTGAAAACGTTCGCGGAATCGAGAATGTCACCATCTCCGCCCACTGCCACGACGATCTCGGACTCGCCGTCGCCAACTCGTTAGCCGCAATCGCTGCCGGGGCGCGCCAAGTGGAATGCACCATCAACGGCATTGGCGAACGCGCTGGGAATGCCTCGCTCGAAGAAATCGTTATGGCCATGCGCGTACGCCCCGACCGGCTCGCCTACGAGACCGAGATCGTGAGCGAGGAATTGTTCCCCGCAAGCCAGATGCTCAGCGAGATCACCGGAGTTGCCGTCCAACCCAACAAGGCAATCATCGGGCGCAACGCCTTTGCCCACGAAGCCGGGATTCACCAGGACGGCATGCTCAAGAATCCCTTGACCTACGAAATCATGACCCCGCAATCGGTCGGCGTGCCCGATTCGAAGCTGGTGCTTGGAAAACACTCCGGACGCCACGCGCTGGGCCTGCGCTGCGAACAATTGGGCCATCAATTCGATCGTCATCAACTTGATGAAATCTACCGGCACTTCGTAGTGCTCGCGGATCAGATCAAGCACGTCGAGGATGTTCATCTGCTCGAACTGATCTCTGCGATTCAGAAGGACCGCACCGCTGCAGCCGACGACCGGGCGCAGGTGAAATCGATTCCGCTCGATGTCCCCGCGTTCGCGGCTGCCCGCCCAGACAGCGGACATGGACATTCCAAGCTTCTCCGTTCGATGTCTGTTTCAAGCGGAGCGGGACTTGCGAGTTTCCCTCTGAATCCGACGCCCGAACATCACGGCGATCAGGAAGATTATTTGTGGGGCGTGTGACGTAGCCATTCCCACGTAGCCCCGGACGCCGCCTCCGGGAACCGAACCCCGCGCCGCACTACAATAGAACCCATGCTCCTGAAGATCGCTATCCTCCCCGGGGACGGCATCGGTCCCGAGGTCACCGATGAAGCCGTTCGTGTTCTCGAGGCCGTCGCTGTCGCGTTCGCTCACGAACTCAGCGTGAAGAAAAAAGATGTCGGCGGCGCCGCCTATACCAGCAGTCGTGATCCGCTGCCACAAGATACGTTGCAAACTTGTCTTGCCTCCAGCGCCGTGCTGCTCGGTGCGGTGGGAGCCCCGGCGTTCGACAATGTCCCAAAAGATCTGCGCCCCGAAAAGGGTTTGCTTCGATTGCGGAAGGAACTTGGCGCCTTCGCCAATCTGCGCCCGGCGATATGCTTTCCGGCGCTCGAAGATTGCTCCCCGCTTCGCTCCGAAGTGGTTCGAGGCACTGACGTCCTGATCGTGCGCGAGCTATTGGGCGGAATCTATTTCGGCGAACCGCGTTCGACAGAGGGCGCTGCCGGCAGCCGCGTTGCGATCGACACCATGCGCTACCGTGAACCGGAAATCGAGCGCATTGCGCGCGTCGCCTTTGAGCTGGCCCAGTCTCGTCTCCGGCGCGTCACGTCCGTTGACAAAGCGAACGTCCTCGATTGCTCCCGGCTCTGGCGCGAGGTGGTGACCCGCGTGGCTCAGCAATATCCCGAGGTGCAACTCCGTCACACCTATGTGGATTCAGCCGCCATGGCTCTGGTCTCACATCCCAAGGACTTCGACGTCCTGCTCACCGAAAACATGTTCGGCGATATCCTGTCGGACCAGGCCGGCGCCATCGTAGGCTCGATCGGGATGCTGGGATCGGCCTCCATCGGCGGACCCGTCGCGCTCTACGAACCGGTCCACGGTTCCGCGCCGGATATTGCCGGGAAAAACATTGCGAATCCGCTAGGGGCCATCCTTTCGGTCGCCATGATGCTTCGCTATTCGTTCCACTTGAATGCCGAAGCCGATTGCGTCGACGCCGCTGTAACTTCTGTCCTCAGCACCGGCAATCGCACGCGGGATCTAGCAAAATCCGGCCAGCTGGCATTGGGCACCGCGGAAATGGGCCGCAAGGTTGTAAGCGCGATAAGAGAACGTGCGCAGCAGGCCCAGCCGATAGCAGCTCATTGATCCAACTAATCGGCAATAACAATGAGGATGCCCCATCCTTCCGCGTTCGATGCGGAGGTCCGAACCTTAACTTCGTTACCAATCTCAACCGATGGCGGTTGATTAACTCAATAAATATTAGGGTGCCCCACCCTTTCCGCGTTCTCTGCGGAAGGGTGGGAGGCGACAATGCAACCGGGCGAACAACCAGACCTTAACCTCGTCACCAATCCCAACCGCCCATAACGCTACTCAACCTGGGAAACCACCCCTGAAGCCTCTGCCTCCACATACATCGCATCGATCTGAGCCCGATAGCGGTCCTCCACCACCCGCCGCCGCAATTTCATGCTCGCCGTAAGCACTCCGTTCTCCGGCGAAAATTCATCCGCGACTAATATCACCTTCTTCAACTGTTCGAAGCGCGCCAGATCGCGGTTCAGGTCCGCGACAATCCCCTCATAGAGCGCCCTCACTTTGGGATGCGAGACCAGATACTTTCGTGAAGAGAAAGCGAGTTGGTTGGCCCGCGCCCAGTCTTCCAGCACCGGAAAATAAGGCGCAATCAGAACTGCGGGAAACTTGCGTTTGTCGCCGAGAACCACAGCCTCGCCGATCAGAGCATTGTGTTTCAGAGAGTTTTCGAGCGGTTGCGGAGCAATAAACTTGCCGCCGGACGTTTTAATCAAATCTTTCTTGCGGTCCGTGACCGAGAGAAAACCATCGTCATCGACATTGCCGATGTCGCCCGTCTTGAACCACCCATCGGTCAGAGCCGCTCGCGTTTCTTGCGGCTGCTTCCAGTATCCCTTGAAAACTGACGGACCGCGGACCAGAATCTCGCCGTCCTTTGCGATCCGAACCTCAACGTTGGCCAGTGGCTTCCCCACTGTCCCTAGCTTATGCGCCGCCGGGCTGTTGACCGCGATGACGGGCGAAGTCTCCGTCAATCCATAGCCTTCGTCGATGCGAATGCCAATGTCCGCGTACCACTCCGCCAGTTCACGTCCCAGCGGCGCGCCACCAGAAATAAAAACTTCCGCGCGTCCACCCATGCCCGCACGCACTTTCGAATACACCAGCCGGTCACAAAGCCTCCACGCTAACGATGCCGGCCTATTGTCGGCGAGAATCGCGCTCCGATGAGCCCTGCCGACCGACAGCGCCCAGCGATAGAGAAATCTCTTGGGAAAGCCTTTCGCCTTGAGGTCCACTTGCGTGTGAATCTTTTCGTAAACCCGCGGGACGCCTACGAAAATTGTGGGACGAACTTCCAGCAAAGCCTGCGGAAGCTGATCGAGAAAGGAAACATAAGCCAACGTGACTCCGCGGGAGAGCATGGCAAAATCCACATGCCGCGCGGTAACGTGGGACAAAGGAAGGAACGAAATACTGATCTCGCCACCACGAATGGCAAAACCGGAAAGTGAATGGGCGATGTTCGATGCCATGTTGCCGTGAGTGAGCATGGCACCCTTCGGCGTGCCCGTAGTTCCCGAGGTATAAATAATGGTGGCAAGATCATCGGCCTCGAGGGCGCGCGCGGCCAAGTCGAATTGCGCATCGCGCTCCTTCGGGCCATCGTGCATGAGCCGCTGCATGCGCACAGCGTGTGCCGTCTCCGCGTCATCCATTACGACGATTCGTTCGACTGCGGTTTGGTTCTGAATGCTTTGAACTTTTAGAAGCTGCTTTTCGCTCGAGACAAAAATCGCACGGGCCCCTGAATCATGCAGAATGTATGCCGTCTGTTCACCCGTCAAAGTGGTGTAGACCGGTACGACCACTGCGCCGATGAGCAGGCAAGCAAAATCCGCGATCGTCCATTCCGGCCGGTTTTCACCCAGAATGGCAACCCGGTCGCCCTTGGAGATGCCCCACTCCCGAAGTGCGCGCGCCACGCCCACAACACTCTGATAGAGCTCGGACGAAGAGATGGAAACCCACTGGATCGCCCGCCGGTGCATTACCACCACACGATCGTTCCGATCCACCACCGCGAAAAATATTTCGTTGAGAGTTCCGAGACTCATGGGCAGGCCAATGAACCGATCCGCCGCCATGCAGAAACCCCCGCCTTCAGCCGCGGAGCGGCGTAACAAAACAACGCGCGGTTCAGCCGCGGAGCCGCGGTACTAAGCAACGCGCGGTTCAGCCGCGAAGCGGCGCAAGAATGCAGCCCACGGCGTAAGCCGTGGGTAAGACATCGAGCGATGCCAAGCCCCGAAGGGGCGAAAGAAAGGTCACAACTTGGAATTTCGCAGCGCAAGGTTCGGTCTCCGAGAGAAATGTACTTCTTTCACAAACCGTTGGCAACAACCCGTCCCACTGGTGTTACCCCCCCTTCTGCTGAGACAATAAACACCCGCACTTGCGAAAGGAGTGTATCCGATGCCAAGATTTACGCTTACTGCGATTGCAGCCTGGCTTCTGGTGGGAGGATGTCTCACCCTGCAAGCCGCCGACAACAAATCCCCGTCTCCACCGCCTGCGTTAAAAATCGGAGACGTCGCACCAGACTTCAAGCTGCAATACTTCGACGGAAGCGATCTGAAAGATGTAACCCTGAGCCAGTATCGCGGCAAGAAAAATGTCGTGCTGGCTTTCTACGTCTTCGCCTTCACCGGTGGTTGAACCGAGCAAATGAAAAACTTCCAGAAGAATTTGCAAAAGCTGGAAGCCACAGACACCCAGGTCCTGGGTGTGAGCATGGATAGCCCCTTCTCGAACAAAGCCTTCGCCGACCAGATCGGCGTAACCTTCCCCCTGCTGAGCGATTGGGGAGGAGACACAACCCGCATGTACGGCGTCTACGTAGACAAATACAAAGCCGCACGCCGCGTTAACTTTCTAATCGGAAAGGACGGAAAAATCCTCGAAGAGCAGGTCGACAGCTCCGCCATCGACCCCACAAAAATCGTGGATGCATGCGAGCGCCCCAAGCTGAAAAATTGACGCTGCGCATCCAGGTTGTTATCATAAAAACGCGGGGTGGAGCAGTCTGGTAGCTCGTTGGGCTCATAACCCAAAGGTCGGTGGTTCAAATCCACCCCCCGCAACCAACCCTTTCAGTCGGTTGCAAGCCTTTCGGTCATAAGCCCCGCTCACTTTGCGCTCACACTGCTAACAGTTGCCCAACAACCTGTCCGTGTGCGGCTCGTTTCTGATCGCTCACGGCTTGGGTGTACTGGTTGAGAGTGGTGTCGATGTTGGAGTGCCGGAGCAATTCGCTCTGCACCTTCACATCCGTACCATTGGCTCTGAGCAGGGTGCTGTAGCTGTGTCTGAACGTGTGCCAGCCTACCCGCTTCGTGATTCCTGCTCGCGTTACGGCAGGCTTCACATAGTCTTGCAGTGCCGAGTCCGGCCAATAGGGTTCAGCCCCACGCTTGTACGGTGAGGCAAAGACCCAATCGGAATTAGCCGGATACGCAGCCCGCTCACGATGCTCACGTAAAACTGTGAGCAGCTCGGGAGCTAACGGGATGGGTTTTCTCCGGGCCAACGTTTTTGGGTTCCCGACATGGCAATGAACCACGCCGCGCTGTACGCTCAAGATTGCTAAGTCCCAAGTGATGTCTGCCCACTTCAAGCCGACAAACTCAGAACGAGCAAGCCCTAGGCAACCCGCCAGAATCACCATCGTGCGGTAAGGCTCCGCAGACAGTTCCGCCAGAAGTGCTCGGAACTCATCCGGCGTGAGCACATCCGGCTCTGCTCGCCTTGCCCCACCTTGCCTGACTCGCGTGATGGGATTCTGCCCGACTAGCTCCCATCGGGCGGCACACTCGAAAAGAACATGCAGCACATTCCGTAGATGCAGTTTGCTTTTGGGTGCGAGCGTTACATCTCGCAACCACTGCTCAACGGCCATCGTGCGTACCTGCTCCAACGTGTGCTGACCCCACTTCGATTTGACCCATCCGTTCAGATAGGTTTTGTAGCTTGCCTGCGTTGCGTATGCCAGCCGACCCATCAACACGTCGTCTGTGAGGTATCGGTCAACCAAGGTCGCAACGGTTATGGGAACTGCTTTCGGCAGTACCGAGTTGATTTCCAAGCGAAGGGCATCGGCTGCACACTGCGCGTCCCGTTCGGCGGGGAACTGCTCTGCCGTTCCGAGCAGTTTGCTGCGTTGTGTGCCGCTGGCATCTCGCCAACGAAATTCCCAAACATCCGGCCCGTTCGCCCTCTTCTTTAGGGTCAAGTTTCCTCTTTGGTATTTTCGTGCCATCACATAACCCTTTCCGTGTGGCACGGGTGATGCTGTCGTGACTGTACATCAACCCAAGCGTTCAAGGCACTGGCACGAAAGAACCAGCACCGTCCTATCTTGATCGCAGGCACTTCGCCCTCGCGGGCGAGACGCATCAAGGTCTTGGGATGCAGACCGCCTAGCATGTTCGCTGCTTCATCCGTGCTGAGCAGCCGCTCGAAATTAGATTCGCTCAATCATTTTTTCTCCTTTGCTCGGCCATCACAGCGCCGATACAAAGATCAGGGCAGCTTGGACCGCTGCCTTGGTGCTAAATCACGATCTCGGATTCCCACATTGCGATGATTTGTGGCACCTGCTCACTCGATGCGATGAGTTCTGTTACCTGGAATACAGGAACCTCGGCAACGTATTTGTGATTGTCGCGCGTGTGAATGTTGTCTCGCCGTGTGCCGAGATAAAGATGGGAATGGTTGCAGCACGCCCGATTTGGACAGGTCTTGACGTGGCAAACATCACCAATTCTTCCAGTGGGAAGCATCCATAAGCTGTGCTCAGCAAATAGAGCGAACCGATGTGCGAGTACGGTCACCCCCGTCCGAAACTTGAATTTGCCGTAGCCCTGCGCATTGCGTGATCCCGTCCAGAGAAGGCAGTCTCCGTATCGCTTTAGCTTGCGTGCGAACCGTAGCCTATCTTCCTGTGTGATCTTCAACCTATTCATTTCTGTGTGGTCATTGTCGTCGACTGATGATGCTCATAGAAGTCTGGCATACCGTCGATATGGACCATCTTCGTCATCATCTTTGCTTTCTTCCGCTTCCTGCGATTGACATCCACGGCCGTTCTGCGGAGCTTTAATCGTCTTATGACAGGGGCGTCCTTGAATTTGGCAGGGGCGGTCGTTCGACTGCTATACCGACCGCCCGCTTAGCCCAGTAACCTCGACCAGGGTGGGGTATTTTCAGCTTGTGACAGACCTTGCCTATCCTGACATCGGAAATTCCGTATTTCTTAGCTAGTTTGAGGAGTGGCTGATGCCAGACTTCGTTGTACAACTCAACTCGATCCCACTGCTGCGGCCTGTCCTGCTCGAACTGAAAAAGGACTGGACTAAACCAGCCTGAGACTTTATGGGCGGACTTTACGGCTTTCGTGAAGAAAACAGATTTGTAGGTTCGGTTCTGGGCTGGGGCGTCATTGTGTAGATGGCAGTGTGGTGGAGCTTTTGCGCGCCGGTGGTAACCTCCTAGGCGTAGCAAACGTGATGGCGCCCAAGCATTCATAGTCCGCTGCTCTAAATAACCACGTCGCCTCTCCGCCACGCCCGCTGGAAGAGTGTTCTGTGACGGAGACAATGGCCTCTTTCGCATTTTCCTTATTCAGTCGCTCCCTTACAGCGGAAGCAGTCTTAAGATCTAACCGCTTCCACGTGCTAACAATTCGTCGGGCGCTCACAATCGTGACATCAAACGGTCGGGCTGGATCTAGGCCGTTTTTTCGAAAGGCGGCAGCCAGCTTCTGTAGGTCAAGAGTCCAGTCGAGCCCTAGGTACTCATCAGTTGTGGGCGCCTGGACCGTCGGAAGGCAAGCCTCGGAACGTGATGCAGGATGCCCATGGTAACTGTCGTTACCTTCGAATGGCTTGACGACTTCAACTGTTTCCTTTGAGTCACTGGTGATGGCTTCCACAAATCCTTGCATTCCATTAGCGCCAAAGTAACCATGAACCTCAACATCGATGCCGTGTCCCGATGCCGTTGGATCCGGAACGAGACCAGGAACAAACACCTGAAAGAGCTTTGCATCGGGATTATGCTCTCGAACTGTCCTGTCCTGAGCTGCTATGACATTCCTGATATCGACATCGGTAGAGTTCGCAAGTCCATCTTTAGAAGAGAGAATCAGGCAATTGAATACAAGTACTGGCAAGAAGCAATTTCGGGCAATTCTCCAACCTACCTCGTTCCGCCATTCATCGATTTGCCTGCGGGCCTTGATTTGCATTTAATTTTTGAGATCTCTGCACGGCCACTCTAGGTTGTATGAGCATCTCTCGAAATGCAGGACTCGATTGATTCGGCAACTTAATCCGCCATATTCCCCGTCCAAATGTTGCCGCAAACAGGTACTGAGCTTTCTCCTGCAACACCAAATGGTTGACCTGCACATTGGGCAGTCCCAAGCTGTTTCCAAAATCAGCCCATGTGATGCCGCTGTTCTTCGTGACGAAAATACCAACGTCGGTGCCGACATAATAGACCATATCTGGACTCTTCGCGTCGATTACCAGTGTGTTGGTGGGGATGTTCGGCAGGCGCCCTAAAGCTGTTCCGGAGATATTGCTGCAATGGGGAGTAGCTGATGACATGTTTGAGCATTTCCACACATGACCAGGATGCGCAGTTGTCTTGCCAGCCGTTCCGGAAAAAGTGATCAATATCGTGTCAGGGTTAGTGGGGTGAACGGTTACGGACTGCCCGGTGGGCACGCCTTTGTATTTTTCCTCAACGGTAAGAACTTCACTCTTACAACTCTTGGCCTGGAATGTTGCCTCGACGGTATGCGAGCTATTATTCAGTTTTGTATCCGCGGCTTGCAGAGTCTGATACCTCTGTTTCGCTACATCAACAGCGCTCTGGCAAGTTGACTTGGGAACACCAGCGGCCATGCCGTCGACTGCCGTTTGGGCACTAGAGATATCTTGAGGAAGCCCGTCATATGTGGGCTTCACATTAGTCTTCCAGTCAGTTTGAGTTTGGAGCAAGCTCTTGGGTGAGGTCGCGGTGTCTGGAAAGAGTTTCTGGTATGCCGAATACGCCGTTTGTGCGTGACTGCTTAAAGTATTGACTTGGGCGTCCGCACAACCTGCCAAGGCCCCTGCAGGGAAAGCTGGAGGGGGTGTCGGCGTTGCTATCTCAATTACGTTGACGTCGTACGTATACAGAAAATCGTTCACTCCTGATACCCTCAGCGTTTGCGTCCCTGGTTCCACTTCTGTAGCCATAGGTGTGGAGGGCTGAGTCGGCCAGTTGACCCCATACTGAGCAAGGGCAGGAGGAACAAGGACAGTTAACCCAAAGAGAAGAGTCGCTAATCGCATCGTCTCGATCCTCCTAGAAAATGCTGACAATCTAAAGAATTTGCCGATTGTAACATTCGGACCCGTTACGTCAAGACATCGGGTGCGCGACGTTACGAAAGAAGGACAAATGTCTCCCAGTCGGTTCGATTCGCGTCGGTACAGTCTTGGGAGCAAGTATCCAACTTTGAGGTTGCGAGAAACGCGCGTGTCAGGGGGCATCGATCTAGTTGGCAAGATATCCTCCTTCAGCCAACAGCTGGCTCCACAACGACTACTCCAGAGTAGGTGGGCTAGGGACTTGCCAGGCGGCCTTGCCATCTTTGTCGTACATCGCAGCCGATGGGTCGCCCGAGGCACTGAGCCGAAGAACTGCTCGATGCTTTGGCTGGGAGTCATTGAACACGAGAACTGTTTCCCCAGCCGACGACGCCAACACGAGACCACCCTTCAAGTCCTTATTCACGAGGTTCAGTCTGACGTCGCCACTTGAAGCGGCCGTGAGCTCGCCGCGTTTGTTGCCATCGGAATCGCGCAGCTCGACACTGCCAATCCCGTCCGATTTGACCCCAAGGAGAATTCTCGGATTTGAATTGTTTGGTTCAAACATGCTCACGCTTACAGCACCACTTTGCGGAGCCACTCCGGCCACCAGTCTCTGCGTCGTTTGTCCACTCTGATTCTGGTCTGAAAGAGTCAGACTGGCGCCTCCCCCGCTCCCTGCCGCGAGTTCACCTCTTTTACTCCCGCTTGAATCCCTAAGCTCGACAACTCCGACTCCATCCTGTCGCACACTCACAACGATCCTAGGGCTCTGATTGCCGATTTCGAAGATACTTAGGCCCGCCACTCCGTTTTGAGGATTAACACTAAGAGCGGCACGTAAATTTCCCTGGCTACCTACAATTCGCAGGGCTTGACTTGTCATGACGGAGGGTACACCCGCTGCTGAAACTCGCTGGAGCCATCCCACGCAAATGCCTGTTATTAGGCTCGGTACGATTAGCACAAGTGCAGCAAGAGTTCGCTTGTTCGCCATTGTCCGCTGTCCTTTCAATAATCCTTGGCGGCCTTTGGTGGCCGCCCTAGATATCTAGCGATGGGCGATGTTCGAGTTAGCGGCGTTGTTCAAGGCGAAGGCAAATGGGAAGACCACGATTCTAAAGCTGCTAGTTCACAGAAGAACAACGCCCGTGCAGGGCAGGGTGGTCAAACAGAGACCGAGGCGGTTTCCGCTAAGGATTCGGAATCTCCGGCAGCGTTACCGTCTGTACCAGCAATTTCTGTGTCTGATGCGATCGGTCCTAATGCTAAAACCAAGACGGTCGTCGACGAGGCGCCATGCGTGAATACCTCGACAATCGAGCCGATCTCAACTTCTGAAAAGCAAAACGACATTGGTGCCGTGACTCTGAAACCGGAGATTCTTCTTGGGGCGAACGAGAGCACACCACAATTTGGGATTCTCGGAAGCTCCGCAGAAGCAAAGGTTGCTGTTGACCTCACCGGATGTAACACAATCAGCTTTTTTGGCGTTCAGGGATTCGGCAAGTCCTATACCCTTGGAGTGATTGCGGAAATGGCCACAACGCCTGCTCCTGGTATTAATGTTTTGCCAGCGCCATTAGCTGCAGTCATTTTTCACTACCACAAATCGGATGCCTATGCTCCAGAATTTGCCTCTGCGAGTTCGCCAAACAATAAGATCCGCGAGGTCGAAAGACTTATTCGCGAGTACGGTGCAAATCCTCAGGGAGTGAAGGACATCATTCTGGTCACCCCGGCAGCCAAATTAGACGAGCGGCGGGCGGAATTTCCTGGACTGGAGATTCACCCGATCAAGTTTAATTCCGGGGAGTTGGGCGCTGAGAGCTGGAAGTTCCTGCTTGGGGCCTATGACAATGATTCGCTCTATGTGCGACAGCTTGTGGCAATCATGCGTCGACATCGAGAGGAGTTGACTCTCCAGCGCTTCCAGGATGAGATTGCCTCTGCAGACCTCACTCAGCAGGCACGCAGGCTGGCTGAGGATCGGCTGAACCTAGCCGGACAGTATGTCGATGACACCGCGACGCTGGGAACATTGATCCGACCAGGACGTACAATTATTGTGGATTTACGTGACCCGTGGATTGAGAAGGACGAGGCGCTCGGCGTTTTCGTCGTAATGATCAGAATCTTCGCGTCAACGAAACATGAAGGGAAGCCCTTCAACAAGCTGATGATCTTCGATGAAGCTCACAAGTACATTTCTGAGTCAGAGTTGATTGGCCAGGTAGTGGAAACTATCCGCGAGATGCGGCATCAAGCGACTAGCGTTGTAATTGCGAGCCAAGACCCCTTTCTGTGCCCAGATCGGTGATTGAGTTGACTTCGATCCTCATTTTGCATCGGATGACATCTCCGCAATGGCTCAAACACCTTAAGAGTGCGATTTCGGCGCTTGATGACGTCTCCGAGGCTCAGCTGGCGTCACTTCGAGCTGGCGAAGCCCTTACGTGGGCACAGAGAAGCACAGACAAGAAATTTAGTCAGCGACCTTACAGAATCCAAATCAGACCACGGTTCAGTCTGCATGGCGGTAGCACAAAAACCGCAGTGCCGAATGTCACGGTCAGGTGATGCATAGCTTTTTAGCGACGATCTGGTACCATCCGCCGCCGGCATCAGATCTGCAATGGTATTCAAAGATAGGTTAGCCGCAAGGTCGCGGAATGAGAATGGAAAACAACATTGAGTCATTTGTGCCGAAACATCGACTGTTATTGCTCTCAATAGGGTTAACGGCGAAGAAGTCGAGCATCTATGACGCGGCCTGTTTCGCATGGAAGGTAGATCGGGGAAGAGCCGGAAGGGTGGAACTAGTCTTGGCTCATGTGCACGGCCGTGGTGAAGGGAGTGTTCGTACCAATCGAATGGATGGAGGCTACTAAAGAGAATTTTCCCGAACACGAGGCGACTCACAAGAATATCCGATGGGGTTTTGTGGGCGTGGAAGCGGGCGATACTATCGAGGAAGCCTACTTAGGAAAGCGAGTACCTGACCAATATCGCAAGAGAGGCTCTGCGAACCCAGTTCGCTTCATCGACCCCTGAAATCTACCCCGTGCTCCGCGTCGGTCACCTGCCGTCGATCCTTGCCATGATCCGCTCTCTGCGATTGCGATGGCATCCGCGATGGCGGACTCCAGCACAGGCGAAGGACGCCCGTCGCAGTTCACTAGCCTGCGTGCAGCAAGAATGCTCGCCGCGATCAGCAGCACGCGCTTCCGACCCTCATCCATCGGCGAAGCATAGCATATTCGCTTTTTGTTCGCCATAATCAAGCACGGTTGCAATCTAGGCCTGCCGAGAGACGCTCTCGAAGGTCAGCACCGACGAGAATGTGCCCGCCGCAGTGGTGCAAAAGGCATGCAACAGGGATTGAGACACGTGCTTGGGGGCCTAGTCCCCCGCCAGCGGGAGAGCCCACGGAATCGGTCAGAGACCCAGTGCCGGAGGCTCAAATCCGCCTCTGGGGTCAGGAAGTTGTGGAATCTTAGGGATACGACGGGTGACTGGCAATCTGTAGCGAAATGGGAGGTCGGGCGGCTTCGGTGCACTGCAAGCCCCCGCAACCATCCGAATACGCCCGTCTGCGGGGACGCCGAAGATCGACGCATAGGGGTCGGTACCAAGCAAATCCCACGTGCCCTCGGCAATGTCGCCGAGAAACGTCGCCATCGCCTCGATTCGGGCAATCAAATCCCAGCATCCCTGTGTAAGCAGAGATCGGCGACTTGGGAACTGGCTCTGAAATCCACGAAAAAAACGCAGCGCGCTCTTAGGAATCTCACGGCACCAGAGGAATCGAAGCCCGAATGCCGAAAAAAGCCGGAGATAGCCTGGTGAGAAAAATCCTTTAATATAAGAAGCTGCCGATCACGGTTCAGCGGTGTAGTTGGAAGCCGTGGCAGAATTCCTAGTCCCATGAATAGAAGAACATTCTTATACCGATCAGGGATGGCGGCGCTAGGTCCGCTGTGGGCGCGCGAGCTATGGGGAGCCGCAAAGAATCTTCCGGGCGATGCGGGAACGGCGGATCTGCGGAATGCGACGCGCGTTGGTAAGGGGGTTCGGCGGCGGCCGTCGGATGCGAATTGGCCTTCGCAGGCGGCGTGGAAGCGGCTGAATGAGGAGGTCGACGGAAATTTGATTCCGGTGGAATTTCCGATCGAGGCTTGCGTCAAAGACACGGGAAGCGCGGCCTGCCAGAATCTGTTCAGCAATATTCACAATCCCTATTACATCGGAGAGCAGCCTGGCTTGACGCAAACGTTGGGATGGGTGGACGCGTGGGTGAGCAAACCCAGCGTTTACGTGGTGGCGGCGAGCAAGGCAGATCACATCGCGGCGGCGGTGAACTTCGCACGGGAAAATGATTTGCGGCTGGTGGTGAAGGGCGGCGGGCACAGTTATCAGGGAACCTCGAACGCGGCGGATTCGCTGCTGGTGTGGACTCGGCATATGCACGACATCACCATGCACGAAACGTTTGTTCCACAAGGATGCAGGTATGCCCCACAACGCGCAGTGACGGTCGGCTCCGGTGCGATTTGGATGCAAGCGTACGACGCGGTGACGACAAAAGGTGGCGCGTACGTGCAAGGCGGCGGATGTACTACGGTCGGCGTGGCGGGCCTGGTCCAGAGCGGAGGCTTCGGAAGTTTTTCGAAGCATTACGGAACCGCGGCGGCGGGATTGTTGGAGGCGGAGGTAGTCACCGCAGATGGGAAAGTGCGCATCGCGAATGCATGTACGAACCCAGATTTGTTTTGGGCGCTGAAGGGCGGTGGAGGAGGAACATTCGGCGCAGTCAGCAAAGTGACGCTGCGCGTACGGGAACTGCCGGAATTTTGGGGCGCGGCGATTCTTACGGTGAAGGCCGCATCCGATGACGCGTTTCGGCGTTTGTTGCGCTACTTCGTCGGGTTCTATCGGGAAAATCTGTTCAACCATCACTGGGGGGAGCACGCGCAAATTGCAGGGGACAATGTGCTCGACTTGTTGATGGTGTGCCACGATTTGAGTACGGAAGAAGTAAAAAAGATATGGCAGCCCTTTCTGGATTGGGTGGCGCGCTCGCCGGCCGCTTACACGATCGAAGGGCAACCGATTCTGGGCAGTATGCCGGCTCGGCATTGGTGGGACGTGGAGTGGAGGAAACAGAACCATCAATCGGTTTTTAATTTGGACCAGCGGCCGGGAGCGAGTTCGAACAATGCGTGGTGGACGGGGGACGCGGGGCAAGTGGCGTGGTTCCTTTACGGATACGAATCGTTGTGGATGCCGGCGTCTCTGCTCGAAGATGATTCGCAGGAGCGGCTCGCGCAGGCGCTGTTTGCCGGTTCACGGCACAAAGACATCGAGTTGCATTTCAACAAAGGTCTGGCGGGGGGGCCGCGCGAGGCAATGGAGGCGACACGCGATACGGCGACGAACCCCGCAGTGCTGAATGCGTTTGCGCTGGCCATCGTAGGCGACGCAGGCGGCGGATATCCGGGCGTGCGGGGCCATGAGCCGGATGTCGAGGCCGGACGAAAATCCCGGCAAGAGATCCACAAGTGCGTAAATGAGTTGCGCGCGATCGTGGCGGATGACGGAGCGTACGTTTCGGAGAGCAATTTTTTCCAGGAGAACTGGCAGCAGGCGTACTGGGGAAGCAATTACGCGCGGCTGGCGTCGGTGAAAGAGAAATACGACCCGACAGGATTGTTTTTCGTGCACAACGGCGTGGGCTCGGAAGAGTGGAGCGAGGACGGGTTTGTGCGGAGAGCCAAGCGTTGATAGTCGAGCATCGAGAGTAATGGTGCGGCGAAACAGATGCGGCTCCTACAGTATTCTCTGTAGCGCAGATTTGCTCGGTCCCTAGAGAATTTTGCGCGTATTACTTAGTTCGGGAGTCTAACTGACAGAAACACAGCTTTGCTTTTTGGCACTCAATTTGCCTCTCTCGTGACCGGGAGGGACGGCATGCTAAAAGTGAACCTGGATAGTGTTGGTGAAGCTGCCATTGTCGAGTGCGAGGGCACCATCAGCGGTAGTGATGAAGCCCTTCAGCTATACGATGCGGTCACGGGGCGGGCGGCGGATCGGGTGATCGTAATAGACCTCTCAAGAGTAAGCGTCACTGTGGGCAAGGGTTTGAGTATGTTGTTGTTCCTGCAACGCTGGGCACGCCATCGTGGCATTCAACTTGAATTGTTTAATCCATGTCCTTCTGTAAGAAGTGAGCTAGAGCATGCTATGCCGCCCCACGAACTTGAGTTCGTCTCTCTAAGCGAGGTCATGGCTGTCTTGATAGATGCGGCAAACCGTCAGACGCTGGCTGCCTGATTCGTCCCCGGGTCTATCGCCAAGCTGACAATTTCACGCTAGGTGCGCCTTCAGCATGCCAGAGGGATCGGGACCCCACGGCACCTGCCACCCAACGGCAGGACCCGCCGTGCCCCCCGGTGCCCCCTGCAACTGAATTGCAAACGCTACGGGTATTTTTCCGGGGATTCGGCCTACCGACAACGATTGGTGCTCCCGCACCCTGGTCTACCGCCAGCGCCCTTAACATTTCCATTGCAAAAAGCTGAAACAGTCCGGCCTTTACATTTCCACACTTGTGACGTCGGTCACATGAAGCGGTGAGCTAGCTCACCGTGAAAGTGACGGGGATCTCTTAACCTTGTAGGCTTGAATTAGAACTACGGTCGCAGAGACTCGGATTTCAACCGACCAGAAGTGGTCAAGGAGGAAACTCCCATGGCGCAGAACACCGTCACTATAACCGACAATCGTACGGCACAGACCTACACATTGCCCATCGAAGACGGCGCGATCCGGGCCATGGACCTGCGACAGATCAAAACCAGTCCTGAGGACTTCGGACTGATGACCTACGACCCAGCCTTCACCAATACAGCTTCATGCCGCAGCGCGATCACGTTTATTGATGGTGAGCGCGGCATCCTGCGTTATAGGGGCTATCCCATCGAAGTGCTGGCCGAACATTGCAGTTTTCTTGAAGTTGCGTACCTGTTGTTGTTTGGCGAGCTGCCCAGCGCGAATGAACTGAAAGATTGGGTTAACGACATCACCCATCACACCATGCTGCACGAGTCGACCAAGAACTTCCTGGGTGGTTTTCGATACGACGCCCATCCCATGGCGATGCTGGTGACCTCCGTGGCAGCACTGGCCACGGTTTACCCGGAGGCGAGGGACATCCACGATCCCGTCAATCGTCTACTGCAGGTGAAGCGCCTGGTTGCCAAAATGCCCACTATGGCTGCCATGGCTTACCGGCACAATCTGGGCTATCCCTATGTGTACCCGGACAACGACCTGGGATATGCCGAAAACTTCATGAACATGCTATGGAAAATGGTGGAACCAAAGTACGTCGCTAATCCGGTACTGGCACGCGCACTGGACATTTTGTTTGTCCTGCATGCTGATCATGAGCAGAACTGCAGCGCCAATGCGATGAGGTGCGTGGGCAGTTCGCAGGCCGATCCCTACCTGGCTACCGCGGCGGCGGCCGCCGCCCTTGCCGGGCCGCTGCACGGAGGCGCGAACGAAGAAGTGTTGAAAATGTTGGATGAGATCGGCTCCAAGAACAACGTGCCGGCTTATGTGAAGCGAATCAAGGAAGGGCATGGGAAGCTGATGGGATTCGGGCACCGGATTTACAAGAACTACGACCCACGCGCCAAGATCATCAAGTGGACCGCCGAGCAGGTGTTCGAAGTAACCGGGCGCAACCCGAAGTTGGATATCGCACTTGAACTGGAGCGCATCGCGCTTGAGGACGATTACTTTATCAAGCGCAAACTGTACCCGAATGTGGACTTTTACTCGGGAATCATCTATCAGGCGATGGGATTCACGCCAGAAATGTTTACTGTGCTGTTTGCCATTCCGCGCACGGTGGGGTGGCTGGCGCAGTGGCAGGAGATGTTGAATGACGCAGAACAGAAGATTGCGCGTCCACGACAGATCTGGACCGGGCACGAAGTGCGTGAATTTGTGCCGATGGCCAAACGGAATGCCTCAGCTGTGCTTCGCTAGTGTTTGATAACCTTCATGACCCGGTGACGGCTGTCACAGCCGAGCCCCTTCCCTCGGGTTTATCGTATAAAAGGTAACCCTATGTCCGCGCCCGCCGTCAGCTCGTCAACCATTGAAGATGGATTGCGCCGGCTAGCTCCGGAGCATTTGCGTGCTGCCTTTTGTAAACTTCTTGTCTAAAGGGGCAACGGCGGGCGAGCGGACTCGCGCTAATTTAGCCGGGTTTTACCGGCCAAAATACTTGGCGTTTCGCTCAGTGAAAGCTTTCCACTTTTCCGGCAGGTCATCCAGCGCGAAAATCGCCGATACCGGGCAGACGGGAACACAGGCTCCGCAATCAATGCACTCGACGGGGTCGATGTACAACATTTCCTCTTCGGCGTAAGCCGGCGAATCCTTCTTAGGATGGATGCAATCTACCGGGCAGGCGTCCACACAAGCAGTGTCCTTGGTGCCGATGCAAGGTTCTGCAATTACATAAGCCATAAAATCTGTGTCTCCCTGAGATGTTTGCGGAACTTAACAGAACCGCTAATTCTAACAAGAATCCCGCCCGTGGTACAGCATCCAGCAGGGAATGCGCTACCAGAGCAATGGAACCCTCGATTACACGATGGCAGGACCTGCTATGCCTCCTACGCCTCCACCAGTTCCCGCTGTGCGCTTGGCTCGTATTCGACAATGTGCCCTGCCACGGCGCTCGCCGCCACGGTCAGCGGACTGGCCAAGTACATCTGCCCAGGTCCGCTGCGGCCGGGGAAATTGCGGTTCTGCGCGCTGATGACAACTTGTTCCGGCCGCGTGGTCACGCCTGGTCCGGCGTTGATGCAGGCGCCACAGCTCGGTTCGATTACATCCGCTCCGGCTCTCTGGAAAATTTCGAGATAGCCTTTACGTTTGCAGTAATCGCGCGTCTCCTGCGAACCAAACTGGATGTAGAACTTCACCGACTCCGCCACGCGCTTGCCGTGCTTGAGGGCATCGGCGAGCACCAGCGCATACATGTCCATGTCTTCGTTCTTGCCTGCGGTGCAGGTGCCGCCGTAAGCGAGTTCGACCGGCACGGGTGTATTCAGTTCGCGAATGTACTTGCCATTCCCCGGATCGCCCGGCGTGGCTACCATGGGCGTAATGTCGGCGGCGTCCAACTCAATCACGTGCGCGAACTGCGCGTCGGGATCGCTGGAAAGACCCTGGATCATGGCCTCAGCCTTTTTGCGGTCCATCCCACGGCGCTCGACCAGAAAATCCACGGCCTTGCGGTCGGGCGCCACAATCCCGGTGAAGCCGCCGATTTCGGCAGCCATATTGGTCATAGTGGCGCGTTCGTCGACGCTGAGTTCCTCGATGGCCTCGCCTCCGTATTCCATGACCTTGGCCAGCGCTTTGCCCTGGCGGACGTAGTCGAGACTGAGAATCCTTAGAATGAAATCCTTTGCGGTAACGTTGGGGTGCTTCTTGCCGCGAATGACAATCTTGACCGATTCCGGCACCTTCACACGAACATCCTTCGTGATCCACGAGTTGAATACATCAGTTGTGCCGATGCCGAAGGCTACGCACCCGATCGCGCCCACGTGGGGCGTGTGCGAGTCGGAGCCGATATTCAACTGTCCCGGCAGCGCGTAGCTTTCCAGAACAATCGAGTGGCAGATGCCTTCCGAGCCCTTGCGGTCTTTCAATTCACCATGCAGCTTGATGCCTTGCTTCGCCGCGAAGTCCTGTTGCTTCAGCTTGAGCTGAGTTGCCAGATCGAGCAGGCCGAGTTTCTTTTTCTCCTCCGAGATCACTTCGTCGAGGAACGTGAGGTGGTCGCGGAAAAACAGAATGCTCGCGGGATCGTTCACTTTGGCGTCCTTGCCGACGTAGCGCTCGAAGAAAATGGCGGCCATCGGCGTGACGTATTCGTGGCTGAAACGTAAGTCGGCACGGGCAAAGCCTGTGTCGCCCGGCTTCACAAACGGCACGCCCACATCTCCTTTGTCGTCGAGCATGTGTCGTGCGAAGATCTTCTCCGCCACGGTCATCGGCCGTCTTTCTGTGTTGATCGGCGGCAGAAAGACTTTCTTCTGCATACGCGCGACGTTAAACGGAAACAGACCACCATACTCGATCACCTGTCGCGTGATCTCATCTTCTCCTGCGGTGAATTCACTGAGAGCGATCTCCTGGCCGCTGCGAATCTGGTCAATCAAGGAGAAATTGGTTGAGGTCAACACACCGAGATTCTGGCAATTCTGCTTATAGATGCGCTCGATGTTCTCCGCGATAACGATGCGAATGCCGGCACACATCTCTGCGTAAGGCGACTGCTCCCGGCTGGATCCCTTCCCCCGCCGCTTGCCGCTGACGGCGCAAACGAATCCACCCTTTTTCACGTCAGAACGCCCTAGGGGAAACATGTTGCCGCACTTGAGGCCCAGGTAAGGGATCTCGCCCAGAGTCTCGTCGAAATAAAAACAGTAGTGCGCTGGAGTAATCTCGTCAGTCGAGATATCGTCACGCAGCTTGGGATTGTTGGCGGGATTCTTTGTGTCCCAGGGCAAGTCTTCCCCTGCAAGCTGCCGCTTGATGAGTTCGGGGTCCTCGGTGAGGAAAAGAATGCGGCCCTGCAGACGAACCTTGTCGGGGCGTTTCTCGATTTTGCGTTCAAGAAGTGAGCTGATCACGATCGATAGCCTAGGTTAAGAGTAGTAAGCGTTACTGATCCTATTGTAACTCGCGCAGCACACGTCTTTCATGGCATGGCTAGTGGTGTCCGTGCGTTCGATCATATTTCTCTCCGGCCGGGATCGCGACCGCCAGGCGATTCTCTTTCGGCGCGAGCGGGCAGGTGGCGAAGGGGGTCACTGCACAGGGGGGATTGTAAGCTCGGTTGAAATCGATCACCACGGTTCCATTCACGACAGGCTCGGTTTCCAGGAACCGTCCACCCGGGTAGGTGTCGGTTTTACTGGTCAGATCGTTGAAAACGAACGAGAGTCCCTTCGAGGGATCGCCACCCAGATCCGTCAGTCGCACTTCCTGACCGTTGATCTTAAAGACGACGGTCCCGGCTACCGGCGTGGGCGTGGTGTCGCCTAGAACGTTGGGCACATCCACCGTTTTCTTTCCGTCGGAGGGTATCCAGGTCGCGGTCACCCGGTAGGATAGATCGATGGGAAAGAAAATCGGTCCGTGGTAATTCTTGGCCTGCTCGCTATCGAGATCCTTCAACCGAATGCCAATGCGCTGACCCCGCACGATCGCTTTGATGCGCAGACTTCCCAGTTCAACGATTGTCGGGCTAGCGGACGTGTCCGGTTGCAGCTTGACTGTGGTCACGGGTTTGCCGTCGATGGTAGCGTGGGCGTCCGGGCCGAATTTCACCGTTACATCCGTCCCCTGCAACTCGAAAACGCCGGCATGAGCCGGCCCCTTGGGAAACACGATAGGATTGCCCGCGTCACTGCCGAACGAATTTTCCCCGGGCTTGAGCCAGAATAAGCCTGCCAATGACAGCCAGTTCGTCTTGAGGTCGTCGACCAGTTCAGCCTTCCATTTATCGAACGACTGAATGTATGCCGCATCGGCCGCGGGAGACGAAGGATTTTCTGCGAGAGCCGAGGCGGCGAACTGCATCGCGATCGCCAAGGCAAATATAAATGACCAGGTTCGCTTCATAGTCAAGTTCTCTCAACCTCTCTCGTCGTCCAACTATCTTCTGAACTCGTGCACATCGGGCAACGGTTCCAAGTCGCGCCCCGCGAAAACCTGCTCGAACTCGCCGATCATAGCCAGATGCACTAACCCGTTCGAGGCCAGAGTTTCGCGACTGTGCAGTTGGAATGGCCCACCCTTAAAATCGGTCACCGTCCCTCCCGCCTCCTGCACGATAAGTACACCCGCAGCGGTATCCCAGGGATTGAGGTTGAATTCCCAGAATCCGTCAAAGCGTCCGCAAGCCACGCAGCACAGGTCAAGCGCCGCGGAACCCGCTCGCCGCACCCCGTGCGTATGCAAGGTGATTTGATGGTAAAAAAATATATTCGGATTCTTATGCCGCTTATGGCTTGGAAACCCGGTAGCCACCAGGCACTCAGCCAAATTCGCAGTCTTCGAAACGTGAATTCGCTGCTGATTCAGGTAAGCTCCGCTTCCCTGCTCGGCTGCAAATAATTCGTCCCGCGTGGGATCGTAGATTACTCCGGCGATCCGATTCCCCTTGTAGTCCAAACCCAGGGAAACGCAAAAAACTGGGAACCCATGAGCGAAGTTCGTGGTCCCGTCCAGTGGATCGACGTACCAACGGTAGTCGCTGCCCGTGTCCCGCAATCCTTCTTCTTCGCCCAGTATGTCGTGAGTGGGCCAGCGCTTCCCGATTCGCTGCCGGATCAGCGCCTCTGATTTGCGATCCGCGACCGTGACCAGGTCAGCTTCGCCTTTGTATTCCACTTTGACGTTTTGGCGGAAGTAGTCCATCAGCAGCGCACCGGCTTCGCGCGCGATCTCCGCCATAGCCGGGAGGAAGTCGTTGCTATTCGAGGAAGTTGTCATTCGATGGGAAGTCGTTCACTTGCATAACCGCTCCATGCAGGCTACCGGCCCTTAGCGCCGTCCTCTGCGATGTACATGATTTCGTGTTTAAAAATGAAAAGATTCGGGCCGTCTTCCCGCGTCAGCCTGACCATATTCTTGTCGTAATATTCAATCCAGCCGTAAACGACTTCGCCGTCGGCCAGTTTGATCCGGACCGGCTTCTGTTTCTCCCCCAACGACTTCAAATACGCGGCCTCCTGCGAGGTTTCCTCGGGAGGAGTGCTCTTGGTTTTCCGGGGAGCGGAGGGACCTGCTTGTCCGTTGAATGCCATAACAGCATTTTACACGTGGCTACGGGTGGCCGCTGCGGATGGTCCAAAGATAGAAATCAAGGTTAAAAGCGGAGGATCGTGGTAGCATACGGCAATCGTTTTTCCCAGGAGGTTTCGCCATGAGAAGCTCAATTCTCGTGTTTGCGTTTCTTCTTTCAGGGGCCGCAGCTTTTGCGCAGGGTCCGATTCCTCCCAGCGGACAGGTGCAGGCTGGCAAAGCCGAGCGCGACTTCGAAAAAACCGTTCCTCCACCAGCTCACCAGCAGCCCTCACTGGATTTCGCAAAAGTTAAGAGCGACGCGGATGAACTGCTGATCCTGTCTCAGTCGATTCATTCGGGGGTGGACAGCGTGGGGAAGGGTATGCTCCCGAAGGATCTGATCGATAAGCTGAAACAGATGGAAAAACTTTCTAAGCGGCTGCGCAACGAACTAACTCCTTGAGCCTTAGCAAGAAAATACCGGCTCCTGGTGGAGTTGGTGTTGGCAGCCGCGGGCAATTCTCCCGGAAGGTCAGCTTCAAAGCGAAGTCGGTTTGTACGGTGACTCCGACGTGTGACCGCCGTTACAGAATCGTTACGTATTCACGCTGCTGCGTGCTTCCTTTTTTTAGAGCGGCGGCGTGAGCCCATGCCGCTAGGACCGGGAACAATCCCGCCAGTGTAAAATTGCCTTCTGCAATGCAAAAGATTGAAGGCGAGGTTTGAATGTTTTGGTGTCGGTCGTTTGTGTGTCTGCTTTTCCTGGCAGGCAACTCGCTCACGAGTTTTGCAAAACCCGTCAACATTATCCTCATCACTCTGGATACGACGCGCGCGGACCGCATGGGTTTCTTGGGTTCCAAACGTGGACTTTCGCCGAACCTGGATTCCCTGGCCCAACAAGCGGCGGTTTTTTCCCGTGCTTACTCGCAGGTTCCTCTGACCACGCCTTCGCACGCAACCATCCTGACGGGAACCTACCCTCAGTTCAATCACGTGAGCGATTTGGGATCACCTCTGGGAAAAGACTTGCCGTATCTGCCCGACATTCTGCGCCAGCACGGATATCGCACCGCGGCATTTGTTGGATCGGAGGTACTCGATCCGAAGAGCGCAGCTGCGCCGGGGTTTGACCGCGGCTTTGAGACCTACGACGCGCCGTTCCACATTCGTGGACAGGGTGAAGATCGCTATCATAGCGTGGAGCGCAGAGGGATGGCGGTTGTGGATAGCGCCTCGGCTTGGCTCGACCAACATCCGCAAGGTCCCTTCTTTCTCTGGCTGCATTTCTACGATCCGCATGATCCTTACGATCCGCCGCCGCCGTTCAAAGCGCAATATGCCGCTTCGCCCTATGACGGTGAAATTGCTTATGTGGACTTTGCTGTTGGCAAGCTGTTGACGACGCTGCGTTCGCGTGGCCTGTACGATCAAAGTCTGATTGTCGTCGTCGCGGACCACGGCGAGGCTTTTGGAGAACACGGGGAATGGAGTCACGGTCTATTCCTTTACGACGAGACCATCCACGTACCGCTATTGATTAAGCTGCCGTCGGCGGGTTCAGGTCGACGGCTAATTGAGAGTCGCGTTGGCCTGGTCGACATAGCGCCAACGCTTCTGCAGGAAGTGGGAATTGCCGCGCCTTCGGCGATGCAGGGTCAGTCTCTGCTGGAGCTGGTGAAGTCTAAATCGAACGTAGCGGTGCAGGATCGTCCGGAATATGCGGAGACCGACTACCCGTATCGCGCCTTCGGCTGGAGCTCGTTGCGCGCCTGGCGGGCGGGAAAGTACCTTTACGTTGATGCTCCGCAACGCGAGCTCTACGATCAGCCGCAAGATCCCGAGGCAGCTCACAATCTGGCGAACAGCGCCCCCAGCGTGACGGACACGATGGCCTCGCAGCTCGATGAGTTTCGCCACAAGACGAGTCGGGCCGGGTCGGCCGAAGTGGCTCTCACTCCGCGTCAGGCTGAGCAACTGCAGGCGCTCGGCTACGTAAGTTCCGGATCGAGCAAGCCGGAGAGCGAGGAAAAGCAACGAGGGGCTGATCCGAAAGACAAAGTCCAGATCGCCAATTCGCTTCACCAAGGTTTGCTGGACGCTGAGGAAGGAAACTACCGCGAGGCCATTCCACTGTTCGAACAAATACTTAAAGCCGATCCGAAAGTAGCGCTGGCGAACCTGCAATTGGGCCGCGCCTGGAACAGCCTGGGAGAATACGACAAGGCTGTGCCCTGGTTGCAGAAGGCGGTAGAGCTCACGCCGGACTCAGCGGAGGCGCACTACGAACTGGGAGCGGCGTTGGGGGAGATGGGTGACTGGGCGGGATCGGCGAAGCAACTGGAAGCTGCAGTGGCTCAGGACCCGCGCTCCGACGAGATGCACTTCTATCTCGGTTCAGCTTATGAGGAAATCGACCGCATCGGTGACGCCATCAAGCAATACCAGGCCGCGCTCGACATCAACCCTGACAATTTCAGGGCAAATCTCCTCTTGGGGCGCCTATTGGCAATGCAGGATCGCCCCAAGGAGGCTGAGCCACTTCTGCAACAGGCGGTGAAGCTGGATCCGCAATCGGCGGATGCGCACAAGTTTCTGGGCAATGTGTACACCGTTTTGGGAGACGAGGAAAAGGCGCGCCGCGAATTAGCCGAGGCACAGCGGCTGAAAGCGATGGAGCCCTGAGGAAAGTAACCGGTTCAGGAACGCCGGTTGCGGTACAGTGAGGGATCCACCGCAAGAGCCATCGCTTTCACATTCAAATCAAGACCAAGGAAATCGCGGACCGCTTTTGCGGAGCCCGCCGGGTCGCTGAGTACCTTTCGGTATCCCACACGGCAAACCGGGATATCCGTTCTGTGCTCGAGCCAGTCGACGATCCCTCTCAGGTGATCGCGAAAGGCGGAAGTCAGGAGCGCGGCGTCCACGAGCTCCGCTGATCCGCGACGCTTGAGCATTTCATCTTGTGACGTGAGCACTTCTGGGAGCGGCCGCTCCATGAAAATCAGCTTGTAATTCCTGCCTTGCGGAAGTGAAAGAAGAAGCTGCGAAATAACTTTCACGGCCTTTCCTTCGGCCTCGTCGATGCGATTCGGTTCCTTGGGCAGCAGTTTGATCGGCTCCCATTCACAATAGCCGCGCGGATTGTCAATGTCCGGCTTGCGTTCGAGATCGGTGAGTAGCGGCATGCCGCCAGCAGCCAGCATTTGCATCATCAGCGATGTACCAGAGCGCGGTAAGCCCGAGACGATAGTGATCACGATTCGACCATAGTAATTTGCCACGCCCAGCTGTAGCGAGGCTACGGCGTGGTGGATGGCGCAACGGTCCACGGTTTCCCGTCAAGGTGCCCGGGGAGCGCCAAACCAAATAGTTTCAGAACCGTGGGAGCGACATCTACAATGGCAGGCTTCTCATCGCTGATCTTGTGATTGCAGAAAAGAACGCCGGGAACCAGCCGCGGGTCGATGCAATGGTCGCCGCTCCATGCCTTCAAGTTGTCTTCGAAGATCTGCCTGGTGACCTTGCCCATGACGGAATCCCAGGAGGCGCGGAACCCGTCGCCATAACCGACAATCAGATCAGGCGCGTTGTCCACGTAGGGACCCGCATACACAGAGTCGCAATCGAAGACACCGGTGATGCCGGCGCGGCCAGAGGCAGGGTCTACGAGTCCATCGAGTTTCCGCCGCAATTCGTCTTTCAAAGCGTCCGCATCGGAGCCTGCTTCAATGATGCCCTCACGCTCGCGGCCTTTGAGGTTCAGGTAGAGTCCATTCAGGCCCATGGTGTAAGCGCGCGTGCGAGACCAGTCCACATCATCGAACCAGTCGCCGCTCTCGGTCTTTCCAGATTTCAGCGCCAGGTATCCGTTCTGGTGCAGCCAGGCATTCAGATTGACACAGCGAGCAAACGACTTGAAACCGTGGTCAGAGACAACCATCAGCAGAGTCTTGTCATCAATCTGCCCCATGACGCGACCGATCAGTTTGTCCATGCGGGAGTAAAGATCCTGGATCACGCTGGGGCGCTGATCGCGAGGCACATCGCGGGCAGCAGGATGGTCATCCTCGAGATACCGCCAGAACATGTGTTGCACACGGTCCGTCGTGTCGAACACGCAGGCGCATAGACCCTGTGACGTTTTTTCCAGGGCGTCGAACAACATACGCTCGCGATCGTCATGATTGGCATAACACTGCGCAAGGAAGGCTTGATCGTCCAGCACTTCCTCGTTCAAAGCCCATGTGTCTTCCGCCAGTCCCAGGGTTGCATATGGACCAAACAGTTTTGCCAGGTAAATGGAATACGTCACCGGGTGAGAGATGGGTAGATCGGGCCTGCCGGGATCGATGTTCACCGGCGTCACGTATACCTCGACCTCGGGCGACAGTTCCTTGAGATAGAAGCGGCAGATTCCGTGTGCGCTGAAGCCGACACCTGCGCTGAACCTCACCGGGACCCACTCCGAGTAGTCGCCAACCTTTAACGTGAACCTTTGTGAGTCCACGGTGAAACGGGCTTGATTGCCTTTGTCAGGATGGATCTCAAAGTTCACGCGCAGTTCGTCGCCAGAACCACCCGTCAGCGGATTCTCAGGGCCGGGAACGTAGGATCTGCACGACGAGCCGTTGCGTTCGATCGGAATCCGCACCCCGCCTTCGCGAAATTTGTCACCGCGAGACCGAGTTGTGCACAAACAAAAAGTTCCCTGGCTCCCTTTCAGGTCAGGGACACACATGCCGGAAAGCAGAACTCCGGAGAATTTCTCCGGGGGAAAAGTCACCGGCACGCGAATCACGGAGCAGAAAACGCCGGCTTCGCCCAACCAGTGCCAGAAAGGTATTCCGCGGCGCATGCCTTTGATTCTGGGGCCTCCGAGCGGGATCGTGTACTTTCCAATCTTCCAACTGCGCTTCGGTCCCTTGATCTCGGCCGAGGACAGGTAGGGAAGGTAGTTGCTGAGATCCCGTGCGAGAAAATCGTAGATGTTGTGCTTGCCGGGGTTCACGCCGGTCATAAATGTCGACCACGCCACCGGAGAAATGGGTGGGAATGTGGTCTGCAATTTCCTGAAGGTCCCTCGCTCGCGCAACTTCGCGAGATTCGGCAGTTTGCCTTCGGCAATGAATCGCTCGGTCAACTCTGGATCCATGCCGTCAAACCCGAGAATTATCGCACGTTTAATCTGTGCTTTTCCGTAGGCCTTGCGCCGCCGCAACAGGCGAAACAACTGCCGGAAAGGCCAAGCAAAAAAGGCGTAGACGGAATAGAAGAAGGCAACGAAAAGCGTCCAGAAAGACGAGAGCACTGCGAAACCCGCTCCAGGCCCCGCGTACGCGTGGCTAGGTAAGGAATGGAGTAGCACAATCCCGAGAACCGCCAGACATGCGAGAAGCCGCCTGCGCTCTACGCGGAAAATCGTCTCCCTCCACTTCATATCTCAATCCCAAGAATACTCTTGGACAGAAAACCTGCGGCCAGAGACAAAACGAAGAACAACCAGATCCAGTTCCATTCGAGACCAGCGAACGCTATGCTCCGGGCAGGATATTGTACGGCGATTGACTCAATCGGATTGTTCTCAGGCAGAGCGGCTTCCGAGGATACGAGAATACGCTCCCAGAATTTCCCGCGAAGTCGGACCGGCGACAAGCGTTGCAGGCCCGCCCCAATCACTAATCGTTTCGAAAAAGTCTCATCAGAGGCTTGAATGTTGACGATGTATTGGCCCGGCTTTTCGGCGACAACTCTCCAGGCAATCTCGTTTTCCGAAGGCACGTGCACTGCCGGGGCCGTAGCCGCCAGCCCATCCGGCAGTTGGAGCGATGCCTCATTCGAAGCCTTTAGGTTGTCCATCCGCACCGTTATCAGAAATGGATGTCCCGCCTCCACCGGCATCCAGCCAAGATAGCGATCGAGTTGCACAATCAGAAATATCAGAGGCAGAATCACAAGCAGCAAAGGCTTGAATGCCAGGCGAAGATAACCGCCAGTCGCCACCACGATGCGACCATACGACCTCAAAACGACGGGGATCTGATCCTGAAAAAGCCGAAGCGCCAGCAGATGAGCCTTGAGGCGATCCTTGGCGATGTGGATTTCCTTCTGGTCGGAGGTATAGCGAAACACGACCACCATCACCAGACCGATAACGAGTGATATCCCGACAACAATTAAGGCTGGAACATTAACTCCAAGAGTGCCCATAGGCGCGGAAAGCGGTGAGGCCACGCTACTCGATATACCCAAGCCCCTGGAGCCGCTTCTTTACGATTTCCTTCGACGT
>DATHPO010000040.1:0-5025 GCA_035483835.1 Terriglobales bacterium | reverse complement strand
GGACAACCTCCGTGCTTTATGAGGAGCTAAAGCGTGGTGAAGTAAGCGAGGGTCAAGATGCCAAGTCTCGTGCATTCGCGCTCCGATGCAAGGTCTGCAACGAAGAGAGCGTATATGGTGTTAAAGAAATTCTGGAATTTGAGGGACCTCCAAGAGTCCGAACGTCTGCAAGAAAGCGAGCCGCTTCTGCGGGATCGTAACGCTCTGCGCTCTGGCTATAAACTGACTCGCCGCAATGATGATTGTGCTTTTCTGCTACCGTCCGAGCGGCCAACAATACTGCTTAATCGTTCGATAGATTTCGTCCCAGAAAGACATACCGGATGGAGCTTGCATGCTGTGTATGCGGCTCGCTCGTATGCGGTTGACGGTGCGCTTAAGGAGTGCGTTCGCAGGACTATCAAGAGAAGGCGGCTCGACAGGTTGCTGAATCTGGAATAGGGAATCGTCATCGTGAGCGTGAGCGTGGACAGCAGGCATTGCCATCTCCGTTGAGGCGATCATATCACCGCAGGATTTAAGAGAAAGCGGCGCTCAGGGATATTTCGCCGTGAGCAACACCCGCTAACAAGGATTCGCGGTCCGAACAGGTCTGGGCGGGGGCGGCTTGGTAAAATCCTAAGCTGCATCAATTGCGTACTGTCTACAATGTTCGAGATAAGCACTTTCGTGAATCGCCACAAGCTCGACGACGCTGGCCCAAAGCCATGACGGCGCGTCCAGCTTCTTGGAATGGCTCCTCTGTAGACTGGTTAACCAATTACTTCGGGCTTTGTGATCTAGCTGGGAGGAATGGGCTCTGCCGACCACCGATGCCAGAAATCGGGCTGACGATATCGCCTCATCGCGGGTAAGTTGATCCATTTCTAATTTGAGATCTTGGGGAAGGAGTTCTCGCAGCACGACCGGTTTTCTCTCAAACCGCCATGGCAGCATCCGTTGACCGAGGTACGGGGAAAGCTTGCGCGCGCCTTCAACAACTCTTTCGGCATTGTTGCGAGGCATGGGAGCCCGTGCCGAATGAGGCGCGACTGGCTGAACAGCCTCTTTGATGTCAATCAGACAAAACTGCCGATTTTTTTGCTTTTTCTTTCCTACGCCGAGCAGAACCGCGAATCTTAGGCGACCGAGTGAACTGCAACCTTTGATCCAATAGGCTGAGTCAAATACCGCGACATCGTCACCCTCGTCACGATCTTGCAAACAAGTAACCATGCGGCGCACTTCCCGGGCTTCGAACATTCGTGCGATTTCCTTTTTCTCCGCGGGGGAAAGAGGCCAAAAACGCTTGCCCAGAGGAATTTCCGGGCGAACGTCATCAATCCTTTCTTCAGCCAGATGATGCCATCTGCGCTTCAGCGCTCTTTTGAGAACTCGGCCCACAGCTTTTGTAGGCATAGGTGTGTGCTTACGAACCAGTTCGCTCTCATATCCTTCTACCATCTGTTCGAGCATCAGCGCGGTGGTTACTCCCGGAAGATCGGAGCCACGAATAGCCGTGGCTAAGGAAAGACCTAGACGAATGAGATCGTGGGCGGGATTTCCAATTACTGTCTGGTCTAGATCTCTGATTGCGATCTGCACGCGACCGTTCGCATCGGCCACGGGGCCAAGATTCCCCACATGACAGTCCCCACAGATCCATACGGGAGGACCTTGGGGGATCAATTTCCCTGATGACGATTCAAGCCACTCGTAGAATTTCAACGTATTGCCGCGAACATAGGAGTGAGCTGATCGGGCCATTTTTGATCTTCGTGCGTCAGCAAGGACGAACTGACGATCACAAGGTCTTAAGACTTGAATTTTTCTTTTCATGTTATCCGCACATAAACAGTCCAGTGGGAACGCAATGAACCACCAGGGGCCTTTTTGCGATTGGTACGAGGCAAGTATCTGACAAGGATAACCGTGACAAGCACAGGAACCTATCCGGCGTTGAGGGTAGTTTGTGTCTGAGGGGATGGTATTTATGGGCCGACACCTAGTATATCGCGAAATAGCACACGCATCGACGCCTGTCGGTGCCTTCTGTTGTCGACCCTACGTTCACGATTCATACACTCTTCGAGATGCCAGAATACAGGTTCAGCGGGATGGTTAAAGGCGTGTGATGCCCCCAAACTAACACGAACCAAAAATCTCCGGAGGTGTACAGTGCAGCAATCAGAACTGAAAGCGCTTTATGTTGACGAACTCAAGGACATTTACAGCGCAGAAAGCCAGTTGGTGAAAGCCCTGCCAAAGATGGCGAAAGCTGGCGTGTCTGCAGAACTCCGCAACGGTTTTGAACAGCATCTGGAACAGACCAAGGGGCACGTCGATCGTCTGGAACAGATTTTCCGTGGGCTCGACCAAAAACCGACTGGCAAACATTGCAGCGGCATGGAAGGTCTAATAAAGGAAGGTGGAGAAGCAGCGGAAGAGGATTACCAAGGTGACGCGAAGGACGCCGCATTGATCGGCGCGGCTCAGCGCGTGGAGCACTATGAAATCGCGGCTTACGGTACCGTACGCGCAATGGCTGAGAAACTTGGTGAAACCGAAGCCGCGAAACTTCTCAGTCAGACTCTTCAGGAAGAAAAAGATACAGATGTGAAACTGTCCAAAGTTGCTGACAAGATGACAATCGAAAAAGAAAACGAATCCAGAGAGGAAGCAACGACCCGCGTCCGATCGCCTAAGGGCAAAGCCGCGAAGGCGTAACAACCCGTTTCCAAGGACATGACGTTTCCCCAGATTTCCAAGCACGAATTGGCTCTGAGCGAATTCCAGGGGCGAAAGTCAAAGGGAGATAAAACGCAAATGAAAAAATATGTGTGGATATTGGCGGCAACCGTACTTTTCGCTGGTTCAGTTTTAGCTGGTCCCATCCAGCAAGACCAACAGCCTGCGCCCGACAATACCAAAACGAATCAAGGTGATGCCAATAAAGGTGCCACCACAGCCGATCAGCAAAAGATGAATCCTGCCGATCGCGCGACAACCAAGCAAATTCGGAGCGCTATCATGGACGACAAATCGCTCTCGACCTACGCTCACAACATCAAAATTATAACTCGTGACGGGAAGGTTACCTTGAAGGGACCCGTCCGTTCCGCAGATGAGAAGACGGCGGTTGGCGAAAAAGCGACACAGGTTGCGGGTGCAGGAAACGTTACCAATCATTTGACGATCGTCCCGCCGACGCAGTAGTAGCAGCGCTTTGACTTCAAAATCGATAGGCATAGGAGATGCAAGATGGAAAATAAGAAAACAGCAGTGTTCGGAATTTACACGACGGTGGCAGCCGCTGACTTAGCCACCGATAGCTTGGTGACAGCAGGGTTTTCGGCCGCCGACATCTCGGCTCTACTTCCAGAGAATCTGGGCTCGAAGCCGATAGCCGCAGAAAAAGCCACGAAAGCGCCAGAGGGCGCGACCGCCGGAGCTGGCACCGGAGCCGTGCTGGGTGGAGCGCTCGGGGTACTCGCAGGCGTCGGCCTGCTGGCAATCCCAGGACTTGGCCCGTTCATAGCCGCAGGCCCGATCATGGCAGGTTTGGCGGGGTTGGGAGTTGGAGGAGCCGTTGGCGGAGTTACTGGTGCGCTGATCGGTATGGGCATTCCTGAATACGAGGCCAAGCGTTACGAAGGACGTTTGAAAAAGGGAGGTATTCTTCTTTCCGTTCATTGTGATACCTCTGACGAAATCAAGCGAGCCAAGGAAGTTCTAAAGAACAGTGGCGCAGAGGATATCTCTTCGACGGGTGAGTCTTCCTCTGACTTGAAAACAGATCCGCAGGTACGTCATACGACTTCCGGCGGTAGACCTTAGCTCCTGGGGAGGAAACTCGGCGAGATCGAGTTTCCTCTTCAACTTGCTCGCGGGACCGGAAAAGTGGAATAAGCTCTGCCGGTTTTAATTCGCGTCGATGCACGAGTTCTTCGTCGCTTAATCTATCGAGAATGGTCGTGGGAACGTTTCACGTCAGCTTTCTCCGAACCTCGCGCGACATTGCCGTGGGTAGTGAGAATTCTTATCAAACGACTCTCTGGCAGTTTAGCGATTCGCAACAGGTCCCGCTTTCAAATCGCGGACGTTCGAACGTTTCGTGTCTGCGACTCAGCCGTCAGAAACTTCTCCGCTTCGACACAGGTACAACCCCTCCGCCAGACATATCCTTGACCCACTTCGCCAGGATTGCACGGTGATCTTCCACGGTTTTGTCGTGCAGTTTGCGACTTGCGCTACGCCGGAAGCGAGGGCCATACGAACGAGACACGACCGCGAAAACGTTGCATCAGAGTTGACCGCACAAGGATGACGAGACTGGGTGACCGGAGGCATCTGGATACGGTGGTCAACAAGCTGTATCCGGCGGACCACCTCAGGCGGCTAGTTTCACCTCAGTGGAATCAGCGGTTTGCGAACCTGTAGGAATTACCCTTTGCGGACCACCAGGACATTTGTCCGGCCAACCCGGAGGCATTACTTCCGGTTTGCCGGTGACAAGCCCAGATCCCATAGCGTGCGCCGAACGGGCGCTAACCTTCGCTCGCCGCTATCGTCATTACGACCAGATGCTGTCGCAACAATGGCGCACGCAAGGATTGGCGAGGCTCAGCGATGAATCAAAGCAAAATCACACGCAGGGAATTGCTGCAAGCATCTGCGGCCTCCGGCTGCCTCGCAGCGGTGCCTTTCGCGCAGTCCGCCTCCAATGAGCTCGTCACTCCCGCCGCGGAATATTTCAGGCATTTTGCCGCGCTTTCGAAACTATCCATCGCCGTGGCCAATGCCATGCCCGCAAGCGAGTACGGCTTCCGGCCGCATCCCGAATCCATGAACTTCGGCGAGCTGATGGCGCATATCGCCGCCACCAACTACCAGTTCTGCGCCGGACTGAAAGACGCCGAACCGCCGGCGATGCCCTCGCCCACGACGAAAGAGGGTTACGTGAAATTTCTGAGCGATTCCTTCGAATATTGCGCGGCGGTCATTTCCAGCGCCACCGAACAGCAATTGCGAACGCCGCACAATTCC